>JALYYZ010000166.1 GCA_030945985.1 Chloroflexota bacterium | reverse complement strand
GGTATACTTCTTTATGAGATGCTGACGGGCGTGACACCCTTCTCAGGAGAGAACACCGCTTCGATCCTCTACCGCCAGGTCCACAGCCCAGCGCCCCCAATACGCTCTATCAACCCCAGGCTACCGCAAGAGTTGCAGCCGGTCGTGGACCGCGCGCTCGCCAAGAATCCGGCCACGCGCTACGCCGACCCGCTGGATCTGGCGCACGATTTGCAAGAGGCAGCACGCTGGCTCCCTCCAGGATCACCCTGGCTTGGCGGCAGATCTTCACAAGTGCAGTCGAACGGCAACCGGAGGAACACCCCCGAAGGTCAGGGCGTTCTCTACTCGCACAAGACCCTACGCAGCCCGACTTCGCCTCAAGAGCCTGTGCAAGACGGGTACAGTATCTACAGGGACACGGGCAGCAACAGAGATGGCAGGGACCCGCGTCAAGCTAGAGCCATTAGCGGGCGAACTGTGCCTGCCGGAAAAAGCGGGCCACGGGCCATGATGCTCGTCTTTGCTCTCCTATTGCTGGCTGCCGGGGGCGCCGTGATCGCGGTGGCGGCCGGGGTACTCCATCTCCCCCACTCAGCCTCCAACAGTCGGTTCCTTGCCCCAGGCCCTGCCACCTATACAGGCCCTCGACGCACGGACAGCGGACCCGATCTACATATCATGCAGGCACTCGTGCCACCCACAATAGACGGCGATCTCTCCGACTGGGTAGGTGCGCCCGCAGGTCCATTCCCCGCAGACAAGATCACATTTATAGCTCCCGTTAAGAGCGTGCAGTGGGGCGGTCCCGATGACCTCAGCGCTACTTTCAACTTCGCATGGGACGCCGATAACTTCTACGTAGCGACGACAGTCACAGACAACATCCACATCCAACTCCCCACCACGCGTGGACACAATCTATTCAACGGCGATGATATAGAGATATGGTTCGACACCGACCTGGCGGGCGACTTTGCATCAAACAGCGCGAATAGTGACGATTACCAGTTGGGTATCTCGCCTGGCGATTTTGGCGCGCTCTCACCTGAGGCTGTTTTCTGGAATCCCTCCTCCAAGAAAAGTGATAAGCTGGCCGGTATAATCAAGGTTGCCGCCCGGAAACGCCCCGATGGTAACGGTTATACTCTGGAAGCTGCGGTGCCCTGGTCCGCCCTCGGCAACTTCCACCCCCAACCGGGAGCGGCCATCGGCTTCGCTGCCTCTGCCGGGGACAACGACCAGAGGCGTGGCCCCAACCAGCCACCTATGCAGGAGTTGATGACCTCCACGGTGCCACGTCTACAATATCAGGCCCCTTTCACCTTTGGCAATCTCTTTTTCTAGCAGTCAGCGGACAACTTACTCAGATGCCTATCCTCGAATCTGCACGATTGCTTATCCGCCCATTCACAATGGACGATCTCGAAGAGGCATACAACATCTTCGAGGGTCACCCCGACGTGTGGCGCTACGATCCGGGACGACCGAATACGCGTGAAGAAAGACGCGATCTTCTGCAATACCGGATCGCGGAGTACAAACGTCACGGCTTTGGCTGTATGGCGCTAACCCTCAAAAATGGAGGCAAGCTAATCGGCTACTGCGGCTTGCAGCTCTATCTCTGGCAGCGGGAGCCGTTAAGCAGCCCTGAGATAGAATTGTTCTACAAATTGGGGCGCGACTACTGGAGTCATGGCTACGCTACCGAAGCCTGTGTGCGGATGCTCCAGCACGCCTGGCAAGATCTGCACCTGCCGCGCATCGTTACGTGGGCTCTCGCCAAAAATAGCGAGTCCGTAGCCTTGATGAAGCGCATCGGTATGCAGGTTGAGCCCGCAGCCGGCTACCCTGATGAAATAATAGGTGTGATAGAGAATAGCTTATCCGTCGAGCACAGGTCGGAAAACAAGGTTGACACTAACTCCGCAAACGAGTATAATTAGAGGCTATGACCCATTTATAATGGAGGAAAAGGTGTACGCTATCATCAAGACCGGAGGCCACCAGTATAGGGTAGCTCCAGGAGATACAATCGAAGTAGAGAAGCTGGACGCAGCGCCCGGCAGCCAGGTTGAGCTTGGCGAAGTGCTCATGGTGCATGGTGACAACGGCCTTCTTGTAGGTACGCCAACAGTCAATGGCGCTAAAGTAGTTGCGACCGTTATGCGCCAGACCAAAGGACCCAAGCTGATAGTCTTCAAGTTCAAGCCAAAGAAGCGATACCGCCGCAAGACGGGTCATCGTCAGAATTTGACAAGACTATCCATAACGGATATCAACGGATTTTAGCTCTGCTTTCGTCCGGCAGCCATGTCTAATAAACAGGCCAAGTAAGATCACGGGCGGAGCGCAAAAGTGAAATCTTCAAAGGGAGAAGACAATGGCTCATAAAAAAGGTGTGGGTTCGTCCCGCAACGGCCGCGACAGCAAGCCCAAGATGCTTGGTATCAAATGTGGAGACGGCCAGCAAGTCCGCTCAGGCGCGATCATTGTCCGCCAGCGCGGCACCAAATTTCACCCAGGCAGAAATGTCGGTCTTGGTAGGGACCACACTATCTTCTCGATGATCGACGGTTTCGTCAAGTTCGAAAACGCCACCTCAGAGAAGAAGCGGATAAGCGTTTATACAGAACGCCCCAACCAAATAGGCGCTGCACCGATAGAGCAAGCAGAGGCTCCGGTTCTCACCGCAGCCGTTGCAGGCTAGGCAAAACAAACGGCTATATAAAAAGGAAATGGTAAAAAGAAATGAAAACAGGCATTCACCCCAACAATGTAGTAGCAACCGTGCAGTGCGCCTGCGGGCACACATGGCAGACAATGTCTACCAAGCCGGTGCTCAAGACTGACCTCTGCAGCAACTGCCACCCGTTCTACACAGGCGAGCAGCGCATCGTTGACACAGCAGGTCAGGTCGAGCGCTTTATGCGCCGTATGAACAACCGCAGTGCCGACCAGCAGACTGTAAAGGCTAATCGCGTGACGTCATCCCGCAACAGGGCCAATATACCCCCGCCCCCAGGCGAGCGTCGCCCCGCCCCCAGGCCAGAGGCTGAAGGCGAACCGGTTATGTCAGCCGCAGCTGAAGGCGAAGCCACAGAAGCTTAGCCGAAGCACACAATGGAACAAAGAGAGACCGGAGCGTGTTGCTCCGGTCTCTCTTTGTTCTGGAGCTTTGACCCCTTCCGTGATAAGCGCGCATGTGGAAATAGTCAGGTTAGTCGCGACGTAAAAGCCAACCTACACATCTTTTCCACGTTATACTGGTTGCCTATTCATACTGAAGAGAGGCATTCTAATGGGAGACTATGTACAGCGTTTCATGCAGGACCAGGGCCCGCTTGGGCCCCACCCTAAACACTACGCGGGGGGATGGGTGGAAGTAATCTGCGGAAGTATGTTCTCCGGTAAGACCGAAGAGTTGATACGACGCATTAAGCGGGCGCAGATCGCACGACAAAAGGTGCAAGTCTTCAAGCCTGCTATCGACACACGCTTCGCCGTGGCACAGGTAGCCTCACATGGTGGCGCGCTCCATGCCGCTGTACCTGTTGATCACTCTTCCCAAATAGCAGGCTTGGTCGAGCCCGACACTACAGTCGTGGCTATAGACGAAGCGCAGTTCTTCGATGATGGAGTAGTAAAACTTTGCCAGGACCTCGCGAAGCGCGGGGTGCGAGTTATTGCGGCGGGCTTAGACCTCGACTTCAGGGCCGAGCCTTTCGGGCCAATGCCACGCCTCATGGCCGAGGCGGAGATGGTGGACAAGCTCCAGGCGATCTGTGTAGCCTGTGGCGCACCCGCCAGTCGCACCCAACGCCTTATAGACGGCAGTCCAGCCGCATACGACGACCCTATCATTATGGTTGGCGCCCAGGAGAACTACGAAGCTCGGTGCCGGCACTGCCATGAAGTTGCGCCGGCGGGCACCAAGTTAAGACGAGATTCTGAGTCTCCCTTGATTAGCCAATCGGAACCACCGCAAAAGAGGACGCAGCCAGGTTTCGCCGCAAATGGCTCTTACCGGAAGGCCGAGTTAGCCCAACTGTAATGGTTGTCCCAAGCCATTAGTGCCTCACATGAACAAAGATAACACCTCTGGGACTCACTCATTCAACTATAGCCCCACCGCGTTCTCGCTTGACCATACGCTCGCCTCGGGCCAGGCGTTCAGGTGGAAGAGGATGGCGGATGGTTGGTGGGTCGGTGTGATCGGGAACTCAGTCTTTAGTATTCGCCAGGATGACGACCTCTTTACATGGTGGAGCTATCCTCAATCCGACCCGCAGCAAGAATCTACCTTACGCGACTACTTCCAGTTGCAGACGGACATGGGTGAAATAGTATCGCGTGTCTCACAAGCCGACCCTGCGGCAGGTGAAGCAGCGGCCAGGTGGTCGGGCTTGCGCCTCTTGCGGCAAGAGCCCGAGGAAGCAATATTGTCGTTTGTATGCTCTACGGCAAACAGCGTCCCGCGCATAGCCCACTCAATAGGCCGCTTCAGCGAACATTATGGCAAGTATATAACCGAGCACAATGGGCAGAGTTACTATACCTTCCCCTCCGCCCGGGTGCTTGCAGAGGTAGACCCCCTGGAGCTGACAGCAACATCTTCACTCGGCTTCCGAGGCCGCAACCTGGTCAAGGTCGCAAAGCAAATCAGCGAACGTGGCGAAGGCTGGGCCGCCTCTCTGCGCAATATGCCCTACAGGGAGGCGCACGGTGAACTCGTCGCCCTCAACGGCATAGGCGCCAAGATAGCAGATTGTGTATGCCTCTTCGCTCTCGACAAAACAGAGGCCGTGCCTGTAGACACTCACGTCTGGCAGCTAGCCAAGACCTTCTACTTCCCCGACTGGCCGCAGCGCAAGAGCCTCACCAACGCCTCCTATAACATGGTGGGAGACGCCTTTCGCGACCGTTTTGGCGATCTCGCGGGCTATGCGCAAAACTTTCTCTTCTACGATCACTTTTCCAACCACTGGGGTGGCACAAGCCCACTGCTGAAGTAATGCTACGCCCGTCTTGCAGCCGTATACAGCTGATTCTACAACCATACCAGCCGCATCGAGCACTCAGCTACAAACTACCGGCAACAGTATACCTGTGGATAAAGAGTAACAAATGAGGAAGTCTCACCTTACCCGCGCATTTGAATGTGGAACTTAATCCTCCATCTGCATCTTGCCTGCCCTTGCGTGAAACACGCCATGTGCTGGGTGCGACGCTTGTGCCCTGCACAATATGGAGGATTGCGAGTTTTCGGATTATACTGGTGGCAGGATGGGCGCAATTCGCATCCCACAATAAACGCGGAAGTCTCCGTAAATACAGGAAGAGCAGACCATGAAGCTAAAGGAAATGTTAGCAGACGCAGCTATCCAGGGCGCGCGTGTACTGGTGGGGACCGACAGCGACCCCCAAATCACCCACGTTGCCGAAAACTCGCGTATGGCGCAGCCGGGCAGCCTTTTTGTGGCGGTACAGGGCAGCAGGCATGACGGGCACAAGTTTGTAAAGGATGCTTTGGAGAAGGGCGCGGTCGCAGTGGCCGGCTCAAGAGATACGAGGCCCGAGAATTTACCCGCTGAGGTGCCATACTTATATGTGCCCGATGACAGGCGGGCGGTGGCGCGCCTCTCTGCTGCCTTTTTCGGCTTTCCATCTCGCAAATTGGCTATTATCGGTGTGACGGGCACAGATGGTAAGACTACTACGTCCACCCTAATACACTCAATACTGGTAGCCGCCGGACGCAAAGCGGACCTAATTTCCACCATACGTGCGGAGATAGGCGGACAGTCCTATGACACAGGCTTCCATGTGACCACACCCGAAGCATTCGACGTTCAGCGCTATCTACATGATATGGTGAAGGCGGGCACGGAGGTGGCTGTGCTCGAAACGACATCTCACGCCTTGGACCAGGGACGCGTGGAGTGCGTTGATTACGATGTGGCTGTGGTGACAAACGTTACCCATGAGCACCTCGACTGGCACGGCAGCTGGGAGAACTACATGGCTGCCAAAGCAAAGCTTTTCGAAAGGCTGAATAACAGCTACAGGAAAGCAGGTACTCCTAAAGTGGCGGTCATCAATGCCGACGACAAATCATACGCCTGGTTGAAGAAGATTCCCGCTGATATACAATACGTCTACGGCCTGGACCATCGCGCGCAACCGGACGTCACCGCTGGCGAGATAGAGTACATAGCTGGAGGCACCCGCTTTCGGGCGCTCACACCAGTGGCCGATATCGACGTGCATATGCACCTCCCCGGCAAGCATAACGTCTACAACGCCCTGGCAGCCATCAGTGCCACATTAGCGCTCGGATCATTGTCTAAAGAGGCTATTGCAGCGGGTCTAGAGGCCGTTAAGCAGATAAGAGGGCGCATGGAGTGGGTGGCCGGCACGGAGACACTCGGCTTCGACGTGGTCGTAGACTTCGCGCACACCCCAAACGCGCTGGAAAAGACGTTGGAGTTGGCTAGGCAACTGGCACACCCGAGGGGCGGCAGGGTAATAGCCGTCTTCGGCTCCGCCGGCCTCCGCGACCGCGAGAAGAGAGCGATGATGGGCCACGTAGCCGGGCGTTTGGCTGACCTGACGGTGATAACGGCTGAGGACCCCCGCACCGAGCGGGTGGAAGATATATCAGCCGAGATAGCCGCAGCGATGCTGGCAGAAGGCCGAAAAGAAGGCAGCGACTTCTGGCAGATAGCCGACCGTGCCGAAGCAATCGCCTACGCCATAAATAAGGCGCAACCAGGTGATATAGTGCTCACCTGCGGCAAGGCACACGAAAGCTCGATGTGCTACGGCACAGATGAGACCGCCTGGGACGAGTTTGCGGCTGTAAAGGAAGGTATTAGAAAGAGAGCTATGTGAGTGCATGATGAAGAGTGCGGCTTATTTTGAGCCACGTTCCTCATCTGCTGCCAGACACTTAGACGCTGGGGCGCTTGAACTCTCCCTCGATGTGGCGATGCGCGTCATCAAGCCGGTTGGGTAGGGAACCTCTTTCGTGCCGGTGCGGGCTCGCCTCAAGATGAACATCGTGGTCTTACTGCTCAAGAAAGGTAATCTCTATCTTCCAGCAGCCGTCCAGGTCAACAGGCTCAGCGAAGCGCAACTCGCATTTTGCGAGCTACGCTGTGTTCTGCGCTTTTACACGGAGCCGTTAGTGCCCCAGTTCGACCTGACCGAAACAATGTACGGCTCTTTGTGAGCCGGAAGAGAGACAGATAATCGTTGGGACCGTACAAATCAAGCGGTCAGGAACTATTTTTCTGCGTCTTCTCCAGTGAGCTAACGCCAGCTTCCGCTTGCCCAGAAAGCCTGATATCACGCCCAAGAAGGCCGCACCGCCAATAATGCCGATTAAGAGCTAAAACCAGGTGCCAATGTGGGGTAGTTTCATAGTACGATCATGATGCTGGAAAGTTAATCAGCGGAATGAGGCAGAGGTACTATGGACATGGGTGGGAGGTACTTCTTGTGGCGACCACGCGATACACAGAGATCTCGTGGCGGGTTCATTGAGTATATGAGCGCGTCACATAATATATACGCAGCGCTTCTTTCTAACTCGTGTAGGCACCCGAAAGGCACTAGAGCTTGCCGGGCTATAACAGAAAACAGGGGCATCGGCAGTCAGATCGGCAGCCAAGCACAAGAAGAGGGCACTTACTGGTAAGTGCCCTCTTTTGCAATGTTTTGTGCCTGAGTTTCAGGCTATATGTGGACCTAAGGAGACTCGAACTCCTGACCCCTACAGTGCGAGTGTAGTGCTCTCCCAACTGAGCTACAGGCCCTCTTGCTGCTGTGAAAAGGTTGTACTTGCAGAATATGCTGGCATTATCCTATTCAGGCAGAAGTAGTATAACATCAGGCTACGTGGGTAGTCAAGTGTTATAAGTTGCGATAGTACTACTTATATTTGTGCCGGTAGGGTGGCTTTACTTCAGCGCTGCTGTGGCCTTCTGCATTATGTCCTGGGTGGTGGCGCCTATGAAAGTTACCAGGTTTCCTTTGCGAGTAACGCTAAAATAGCGACCCTGATTGCTCCACCTGTCGGTTCCATTCGCCGTCATGCCGCTGAATGTGCCACGTATGGCCGAGTCGAACTCGTCGGCGTCCTTTGTTGTGTCCCAGGCCAGGGATTGGACGATGACAGCATCTTTGCCATTGAGGTAGAAGGCATACTGGCCTCCTCCCCAACCGGCCGAGGCATCTTTGGCGTTGGGGGCTTTGCCGGTCTCCAACTCCACGCGCGCGTCGAACTCGCCCGACGTGCCGCTATCTTTGAGTGTCCAGCCTGTGCCCAGCGTAGAGGTGAGCGGTGGGATGGTCACCGGAACCGGCTCGTCCCGGGGGGTGCTGATATATTTTTCGGGGTGGATTATCTGCTCGGTTGACGTTGGAGGGCTGGCAAAGGCTCGGTCAACGGCACGGAAGCCATCTACTTTGAGCAGTTGGTTTACGAAGTTCACACCCTCGTCATACGGGAAGTTGAGCCCCTCGCGCACGTACAAAGGCGCGCGATCCAGGACAGTTGTGGAGGCGCCGCCGCTCTCCTTCAGCATGTTCTGGATTTCTGCCTGGCTGAAGTAATTCGCTGCGTACTTGAAGCCCGAGAGGCTCGCGTCACCCTCTACCAGGGAACGCACGGCGCTGTCACGGTCGGGGTTCGTGCTCTTATCGGGCAGAAGCCTGGTGAGGTCGTAGTACTGGTCTTGCAAGCTATGCGTATACTCGTGCGCCAGCGTCATCCTGGAGAGAGGGCTGAGGGTGCTCTGACCGCTGAGGACAAAGAGATCCTTGGCCTTGGGATCGTAATATCCCGCGACCTGTTCCGTGAGCAGGTCTACCTGCAACTGGTAAAGGTCGATCTTAGGGTCGTCCACCAGTCTGAGCAGCCATGCCTCCAACGCGTCCTGCTGGGCCTGTGCGCGCGGGTAGTCTCTTGCAATGTCATGCACAAGGTTATCGTGCAACTGTTGGTGGGAAATAAAGGCTTCGGTCACCTTAGCTTTGGGTGTCAGGCCGCGTAGTTGCGCTGCCTGGGCTTCAATCGTCGCTACCTGGCGCAACTCATCAGCTGATGCTGCCTGTTGAGTAACTATGGGAGATACTACCGCAACAGCCGTTGAGGAGGTGCTCTCTGCGGGTCCGGCGGTCGCAGACGATATGCCGGCAGGAGTTGTTGCCTGGGCGGAGATCGACTCCGTTGGTGTGATTAGCTGGTTATCCCCCTGTGCTGTAGGCTTCTCTAACCGGCTATTTGCCTGTACTGTAGGGGTGATTAGCCGGCTGCTAGTCTGCACCGTAGGGGTAGCAACAGGGGGAGTGACCGTCGACTGGACTGGCAATCCGCTGCTATCACATGCCTGGAGTAACAGAAAGAGACCAACTATAGATGCAAATATAGTGGCGCTGTGACGCATTAGCTTTCCTTTCTGGGGGTCGTGTAAGCGCCGCAGACGCCTATAGGTAAGTATAGAAGGTGCTGGTTGAGCAGTCAAGGCAAGCAGCAGCTTCACACAGCTACCTGGCCGGGTCCAATTCTTCAGGTTGGCACTCAGGTTGGCACAAGGTATGCAGTCTAACTGCAGTCTAACTGTTGAGAACATCAGCTTGAGGGAAATTTGGAGGAAAAGATGGATGCACCGCGGGTTACAGTTTATTCTACGCACACCTGACCCTGGTGTACGCGGGTGAAAGAGTTTCTTTCACAGAAAGGGATCAGCTACAACGTGAAGATGGTGGACGAGGACCGGTCAGCGGCCATCGAGATGATACGGCGCTCGGGTCAGCAAGGGGTGCCTGTGACGGTTATCGGCGACGAAGTAATTGTCGGTTTTGATCGCCCGAGGCTGGAGAAGGCGCTGGCCGCTATGCAGAATGGCGGCGGACAGGCCAGACATGGGGCGCTGGGTGCGAAGGTCGCCGACGCGGGCGGCAAGGTTCTGCCTGGCGGCATTGCCGTGCAGGGCGCGCTGGTTGGCGGGGTGAACCCTGGTTCTGCCGCCGAGGCTGCCGGGCTGCGAACTGGCGATGTCATTACAGCCGTAGATGGCAGGGCAATAAGCTCTGCGGATGAGTTGGCGACTGCCCTCCGAGGACAGAGCGGTAAAGGAATGACACTATCACTCCGGCGCGGCACCGGCGAGCGGAATGTACTGGTGCAGCTGTAGTTCTGCAGTTACCTGATGACTGAAGTGCAATGCCGTTCCTGCCGGTCCATCTCGGGTGAAGAGCGTATCTCCCCAGGCCCCACGATAGCTGAAGGCAACTACTGGGTGGTGGAGCACGCCTACCCATGTGCCCTGATGGGCTGGTTGGTGCTGGTGCTCAAAAGGCACGCGGCAGCTCTGCACGAGCTAACGGGTGCGGAGTTTGCTGAGATGGCAACTCTCCTCGAGAAGATCACCAAACTCCTCTCCAAGGCTTTAGACTGCGAGAAGGAATATGTGATGTGCCTGGCTGAAGCTGAAGGATTCCAGCACGTCCATTTTCATGTTGTGCCGAGGCCGAAAGGCATTGTTGAAGAACTCAAAGGTCCACGGATCTTTGCCATGCTCAAGGTGTCTCTAGATGAGGCTGTGCCACCGGGAGAAGTGAAGGCGCTTTGCGAGAGGCTGAAACAGAGTTACAGTCTTAATCTTTGAGAACAAAAATAGAAACCCCGGCGGGGTTTCTATTTTTGTTCTTCTCTAATTCCGTGGGGGCTTACCTGGAAGGGCACCATATCATGGCAGCGCTAGCTGATCAGCAGCGCCATGATCGCTTTCTGCACATGGAGTCGGTTTTCTGCTTGCTCGAAGACCACCGAGCCGGGGCCGTCCATTACCTCGTCGGTGATCTCCTGGCCTCGATGGGCGGGAAGGCAGTGCATCACCAATGGCTGTTTGCCTACCTGACGTATCATGTCACCGTTTACCTGGTAGGACTTGAAGATGCGCGCTCGCTGCTCGGCCTCTGCCTCCTGGCCCATGCTGGCCCATGTGTCGGTGTAGATAACGTCGCTGCCGGCCACATCGTCAGGGTCGCTGGAGAATTGCATGCGCGAGCCTGAGCGAGCCGCATCGACCTTCGCCTTCTGCACATATACAGTTTGCACTTCATAGCCGTCCGGGCTGATCAAGGTTATATTGGCGCCCATTTTTGTCGCGCCCAACAAGAGAGACGCAGCTACGTTGTTGCCGTCGCCGATGTAGGTGATATTTACCCCCTCCAGTGTGCGCTTCTTCTCGTAGATCGTGAAAAGGTCGGTGAGGCACTGGCAGGGGTGCTCGGCGTCGGAGAGGCCATTGATAACAGGCACGCCGGCATGTGCGGCCAACGTCTCAACGTCCTGGTGCGCGAATACACGAGCCATAACGCCATCAACCATACGGCCAAGCACACTGGCTACGTCGTACACGCTCTCACGCTTGCCCAGGGCGATGTGGTCGGGTCCCAGATAGAGCGCGTGGCCGCCTAACTGCGACATGCCCGCCTCGAAACTCACCTGGGTACGCAGCGACGGCTTCTGAAATATCATCGCCAACTGCTTGCCTTCGAGTATGCGGTGCGCCTCACCGACTTTTTGCTTGCTCTTGAGTTGGGCGGCAAGTGCAAACACCTGCCAGATTTCCTCTACCGAGAAGTCCGCCACCGAAACAAAGTTCCTACCCTTCATGCTGGCTGCCATTTTGTGCTCCTTTGTTGCGAATCGTTACCTTTCAATTTCCGCCGTGTTATCTCTCTTAGGACTTATACGTCCACACACCTGAGCAGCGCCGGTTCTATGCCTAATTTGCATAAGTCCTGTCTCTTCCTGCTCTTCCAACATAAGATCAATGCACAACCTACCCTCTTTTATGCCCGGCATGACCAACTACCGATGCAAATCGCCTGTGCTTTTGTCTCTGTTTAGAGGGTTATGCATCAACCGTAATCTGATTCAAAGCTAAGCTTGTATGCTTGTGCCCGGCTCGCCTTTAAGGGCGGCGAGTACTTTGTGCAGATGGGTGATAATGGCCTGCGTGCCCCCGCCTTCCACGAATTGCAGAGCGGCTCTCACTTTAGGACCCATGCTGCCCGTTGCGAATTGGCCCTCATCTATATAGCGCGTTGCCTCTTCCCGTGTGAGCTGCCCAAGAGCCTGTTGTTGCGGGGTGCGATAGTTGATATAGACCTGCTCGACATCGGTCAGGATGATCAGCCGGTCGGCATCGAGCTTGTGAGCCAGGAGGGAGGCGGCCATATCCTTGTCTATAACCGCCTCGATACCATGGAGCATGCCCTCCTCGTCGCGAACCACGGGCACGCCGCCACCGCCCGAGCAGATAACGAGTGCGCCGCTGTTGACAAGTGTCTGCACGGCATATATCTCAGCGATAGCGGCGGGTTGTGGTGATGGAACCACGCGGCGGTAGCCTCTGCCGCTGTCTTCCTTCATAGTGAAGCCCCCGACCTCCATCTCTCTGGCCTGTTCCGGCGTGTAGAAGGGGCCAATGGGCTTTGTGGGGTTGGCGAAAGCTCTATCAGCAGGGTCAACCACCACCTGGGTAACCACCGTAGCCACGGGCCAGGGCCTGCCACGCTTGCGTAGCTCGTTCTGAAGGCACTGCTGCATCATATAACCTAACTGCCCCTGGCTCATCGCTCCTGCAACGTCCATCGGCATGGCCGGTATGCCTTGCCCGTGCATGGCGATAGCTTGCTGCAGCAGGATTGTGCCGACCTGTGGGCCGTTGCCATGTACGAGCACTACCCTGTAGCCGTTATGGGCAAGCTCTGCCACCGAGGACATAGCCTGGCTGATATTTGCATATTGCTCCTGGGCAGTGCCTTTTTCTCCTGATTGCTGGATAGCATTGCCTCCCAGGGCCACTACCAGCGTTTCGATATATTGTCTGCCCTGTGCAGGGCTGTTCTGGGACAACGGTGTCCTCCATGTTTTCTATTATGCTGCGAAATATTACTCTTCAGGCGAGCCCCAGGCCGTAAAGATGGGACAACCTTACGCGGCTGTCCCTGTGTAGGAGATATTATAACAGAATGTACAGGTTAGTCAGGAAGCTTAGTAGGTTTAGAAAAAGTAACAAACAAACCAAAACCCGGAGGGTTTTGGTTTGTTTGTTACCACTCCCTTATCTTTTCCATCGATATAGAGCTGGGCTCAAAGCCCATTTTCTGCCAGAAGCCCGGACTGGTGCCGCCGGCACGTAACACCCATGTTATTTCAGGGCTGTCCTCGGTAACCTGGTTGATTAGCTCCTTGCCTATGCCCTGC
>JALYYZ010000152.1 GCA_030945985.1 Chloroflexota bacterium | reverse complement strand
TTAGGTGTGAACCAGCATGTAGGTGAGATCGATCTTGATGAGGTGGCGAAACGTGGCTTCAGCCTTGTCCGGCGTCTGACAGGTGGACGTGCCGTGCTCCACCAGTACGAGCTTACCTACTCGCTGGTAGCGCGCGAAAATGACCCTCGGGTGTCGGGCGGGGTTATCGAGTCTTACAGAAAGATCAGCGCGGCACTTGTCGATGCCTTGTGCTCCCTGGGTGCGCATGTGCAACTCTCTGCGCCTGACCGCGCGCTCTTTAGAGCCATGTCCCAGGAACGGCGCTACAGTGATCTCGCTCGGCTCGAAGATACCGAGCATGGAGCTGTTTGCTTTGACACCTCTTCAGCTTACGAGCTGACCGCCGGTGGCCGCAAGCTGGTGGGTAGCGCCCAGGCTCGGCGCGGAGGCGCGCTGCTACAGCACGGCTCTATCTTGTTGGATATCGATTGGGACGCCTGGACATCAGTGTTCGCCTATGCTACGGATGCGGGCCGGCAGCGCGCCCGCAGCAAGTTGCCCCAGCGTATGACTTCCCTCCGGCAAGAGATCGGGAGGGAGGTTGCTCCCGCAGAGGTATGCGCCGCGATGGCGGAAAGCTTCGCCCGTTTGTTCAATGTTGAATTCAGCGCGGAAAGTGTGAAGTCCGGTGAAAAGGCGCGAGCGGCAGTGTTAGCTGCCGAGAAATATAATTCCAATGCCTGGACGGCGCGCTCCTAGTAGCGCGGTTCGGTCATATAATATTCGAGAGGTGAGACACTCTAATGGCAGACGTCGACAATAAAAAATACGATATAGCAATAATTGGCGCAGGCCCAGGTGGGTATGTCGCGGCCCTCTATGGGGCTCTCAAGGGGGCCAGCATAGCCATCATCGAGAAAGACAAAAGGCTGGGAGGCACGTGCCTTTTGCGCGGCTGCATCCCCTCCAAGGCGATGGTCAGGACCGCTGAGCTTATGCTAGAAATGCGCCACCCTGATAAGTACGGCCTTGACCTGGCCGGTGAAGTAAATGTCAACTGGGAGCGCACCGTACAACGCAAAGACAAAGTAGTAGATGGCCTTACGAACGGCCTTTCCGGATTGATGAAGAGCCGCAAGGTGGACGTGATAACGGGGCATGGCACCATAATATCCCCTAACCTTATACAGGTGGATGGGCGCGAGGTACATACTAAGAACATAATAATCGCCACGGGCTCTGGCACGATGATGCCAACAGATGTGCCCGGCGGCAATCTGCCGGGCGTTATCACCTCCGACCAGATACTGGACAAAGACCTTACTATGCAGGCGCTTCCGGTTATGCCCGAGAGCATGATAATCGTGGGTGGTGGCATCGTGGGTATGGAGTTCGCCTCTATCTTCAACGCTTATGGAGCCAGGGTTACCGTCGTGGTGAGCTCTCCCAGGGTCTTACGACTGGTGGACGAGGAGATTGCGCGGCGCTTCACCCAGGTGGCCAAGGCTCAGGGGATAGAGATCGTCACCAAATCGGATGTCACGAATATAGCTGAGGGGGCCGGTGGTAAGGGCCTGCGTGTGACTATTAAGAATATAGAGAGCGGGGCCGCAGAAGAGCGCACCGTAAGTAATGTTCTCTGGGCCAAAGGCCGCTCTCCTTATACGGAAAGCCTCGGAATAAAGGAGATTGGTCTCAGCACGAATCGCGGCTACATACCCGTCGACGAGCGCATGGCGACCTCTGTGCCGGGCGTCTACGCCATAGGCGATGTAGTGCCCGGCCCTATGCTGGCCCACGTAGCCTCCTACGAAGGTGAAGTGGCTGTGGACAACATCCTGGGGCATTATCGCGGCGCTGATTATGGTGCGGTGCCCGACGTGATCTTCACAATACCGGAGATCGCCTCGGTCGGCATGATAGAGCAGCAAGCCAAAGACAAGGGCATACCTGTGAAGGTCACCAAGTTCCCCTTCGCCGCGCTAGGCCGCGCGCAGGCCATAGGCGAGCCTGACGGCCTGGTGAAGATGGTCTGCGATCCTGGCTCCGGCGTTATCCTCGGCATGCAGATCATGGGCGCGCATGCTTCAGACGTGATAGCTGAATGTACCCTGGCGGTGCAGCAGGGCATCACCGCAGAGGAGCTCTCCCACACTATCCATGCTCACCCCACTATGCCCGAAGCTGTATTCGAGACCGCAGCGGCGCAAATTCTCGGATCGCCCATACATGCTAACAGGTAACAACATTGCAAGCCACGGAGGCGCCTTGTCTCCGTGGCGCGACTTATCATCTTACGTTACGCAGTGCCGCCTGGCTTCACGCTTGACCGTCGTCCGTGTAGCACTTGACACCGTGCGTAACTACGTAAGCTGAGCTATCATGATCTATGATGCCGTTATAGTAGGCGCTGGCATAATGGGCCTCTCGACCGCTCACTCTCTGCTGAAGCGCGGCCTGCGACACGTTATTGTGCTAGAGGCCGCGCAAGTAGGCCACGACCGAGCGTCCTCCACAGACGCTACCAAGGCTATACGCTACGAGTATGGTGAGAGCGAGATCTACTCCCGTATGGTGGACCGCTCGATCAGGCTCTGGCGTGAACTTGAGGTCGCCACAGGCAAAGAACTATATGTAAACTGCGGCGTGGTTACATGGGGTCGTGCTGATGCGCCCTACGCCAGGTCTTCGTTCAACACGGTCAGCAGGTTGGGCATACCCATAAGAGAGGTGAGTCCTGATGAACTATGCAGGCTATATCCTCAGTTTAGCAGGGCCGACATTACCTACGCCACGGTGAGCAGGTTTGGCGGCTTCTTGCGTGCCTCCCGTTGCGTGCAGGGCACGGCTCAGTGTGTCACTTCTTTGGGTGGTGAAATACGCGAGCAGGCAGACGTTATGCAACTCAGCGAAATCGCCGATGTGGTAGATATTGTGCTGGCTGATGGCGAGCGTATTCAATCTAGGCGGGCGGTCCTGGTAGCGGGGGCCTGGAACGCCAGGCTCCTTCCCACCCTGGGTGTGACAATACCTTTGACTGCTAACAAACAGCAGGTAGTTTATGTTGCGGGTCTCGGAGAAGAGTTCGCGCCGGGGCCGTTCCCGGTCTTCTTGAATTTAGATCACGACTTCTACGGCTTCCCTCTTGATGAGAATGGCCTCTTCAAGACCTCCCTGCATCTGCCTGGGCCTATAGTGGACCCCACTAAGAAGGAGCCCCCGAGCGTGGAGTTTGAGCAGACGATAGTCTCACTACTCAACAAGTACATACCCGGAGCGGCGCGTGGCCGCGTGTCTTTGTCCCGTGTGTGTATGTATGCAATGACTCCCGATGAAGACTTTATACTTGACAGGCTGCCTGGGTTCAGCAATGTTGTTCTAGGGGCGGGTTTCTCAGGTCACGGGTTCAAATTCGGGCCGCTCATCGGTGAGATGTTATCCGCGCGTCTGATGGAGGAGGAGCCGGTGTTCTCGCTCGAGCCTTTTCGCATAGACCGGTTTGCACAGCTTTAGCGGGCTCTATTCCCGCAACTTGTGGCCCATGTCTTGCGTAAATATATGTAGAAAGCGACTGCCTTGCAGTCTGATATAGTAAAGAAGACAGGAGTTACCGATGTTTTTTGATCCGCAATATCTACTTTTTGTGATGCTTCCCGGTATAGCCCTCACCATGTTTGCCCAGTGGTGGGTGAAGAGCGCTTTCCAGAAGGCATCTCAGATACCTAACATGCAGCGCATCACCGGTGCGCAGGCGGCTAGACGTATACTCGACAGCGCCGGCCTGAATTACGTATCTATAGAGCCTACACAACCAGGTGGTGGCAGGCTCGGCTCCGGTGCATCGCCCAGCCTCGACGACTACTATGACCCGTCGGCCAAGGTGTTGCGTCTGTCGTCGGCAGTGTATGGTGCTACTACTGTTGCGGCCCTGGGTGTGGCGGCTCATGAGTCAGGCCACGCTATACAGGACGCCCAGGGCTATCTACCTATGCGAGCCCGCTCGGCTATCGTGCCCGCCGCCAACCTGGGATCGCAGTTCGGCTTCATACTGATATTTGCCGGCTTTTTCCTCCATATCACGGGTTTAGCCTGGGCGGGCATTGGCCTCTTTGCCCTGGGCACACTCTTTGCCCTGCTCACTCTACCTGTCGAGCTCGATGCCAGCTCCCGTGCTATGCAGGTTCTTAAGAGCAACGGCCTTGTCGCTGTTGCAGAATATGGGCAGGCCCGCTCAGTGCTTACTGCCGCAGCCTTCACTTACGTTGCCGGCCTTGCGGTGTCCGTGCTCAACCTTCTCTACTATGTCAGCCTGCTGACAGGGAACGGACGCCGCAGGTAAGATTGGCGGTCTGTCGGCTTTCGAAACTAAAACAAACCAATCAAAACCGGAGGGTTTTGATTGGTTCGTTTTTGGAAAGAAGATCTCTCTCCGCATTGGTTATCCTGGTATAATTAAGTTATGAGCAACATAGAGATTGCCAAATCTGAGATAACCTTCGCGCCTGCACCGGCCCGGCGGAATATTTACGACCTTAGCCCGGAGCGGCTTATTGCCCTTGTCCAGGAGTGGGGTGAGCCTGCCTATCGCGGAAAGCAGGTGCTTCACTGGCTCTACAAAGAGCTTGTGAGCGATTTCTCCCAGATGAGCAACCTGCCATCCGAGTTGCGGCGCAAACTGGCGGAGAAGTTGCAGATCGGCTCGGCTGAGCTTATAACGCAGAAGATTTCCGCCGATGGTTGGACCCGCAAAGTGCTGCTCAAGATGCGCGATGGCAGCACCGTTGAGTCGGTGCTTATGCTCTACTATGACAGGGCCACCGTCTGCGTTTCTTCTCAGGTGGGGTGTGCTATGGGCTGCCAGTTCTGCGCCACGGGGCAGATGGGCTTCACGCGCAACTTGACCGCAGGGGAAATACTGGAGCAGGTAATCTGGTTCAGCCGCTGGCTGCGCGAGAACCCTCATCGTCCCTCCACGGTGCAGGAGAGGGGTGCGCGATACACAGGCAAGCCCGGCGCCGCGCATATAAACCCTAGGTCGCCCGTGCGGGGGCAGGTTGACGCTGACGCCTGGCACAGCGACCATACGGGGCACCAGGGCAAAGACTCGGTTGAAATCAGCGAGGTAACCAATATTGTCTTTATGGGTATGGGAGAGCCTCTGCTCAACTACAACAATCTATGGACAACCATCAGCACGCTCAACTCGCCCCAGGGCCTGGGCATGGGAGCACGCCGGATAACGATTTCGACAGTAGGTATCGCACCGCAGATTAAGCGGCTTGCGCATGAAGATATTACCGTAAACCTGGCGCTATCGCTCCACGCGCCCAATGATGCCTTACGAACAGCGTTGGTACCTATGAACAGCCGCTACTCGGTGGCTGACCTGCTCGCTGCTTGTCAGGAGTATGTAGAAGTAACCAGGCGGCGCATAACGTTCGAATACGTGTTGATTAGCGGGCGGAACGACGGTCTTGATTTAGCTCGTGAGTTGGCTCTCTTGCTAAAAGGGATGCTGTGTCATGTGAACCTGATCCCGCTGAACCCGGTGCCGGGCACCGGCATGAGCGCTACTCCGCGCGAGCAAGCATTTGCATTTCAGCGCATCATAGAGGAAGCGGGCATTTCTACCACGGTGCGCATCGAGCGTGGTGTAGACATAGCCGCCGCTTGTGGGCAACTGAAGGTAGAAGAGGAGCCAAACTCTCGCAGACGCACCTTGAGCCCTGAGTTGGTGCAAGCACATGTGCAGGCAGATGTGGTGGCCTCTTCAGTTCTATGACTTTATCTTCAGTGTTATTACTTTAACTGTAACAAACAAACCAGAACACGGAGTGTTTTGGTTTGTTTGTCTCTGTCCCAACCTTCGAGAACAAACAATCGAAACCCTGTGGGCTTCGATTGTTTGTTCTTGCTTATGTTCAAGAAGGTCGGCCAGAGGTTCCAGGTTTGCTTTTTGCCTGATGTTACCTGACGAGGTTCTAGGGTTGCTTTTTGCCTGATGTTACCTGCCACACATGGACTATGCGCTGCACTGAAGTAATGTGCGTGCCGACCGCCAGTATCCACAGCACAGGGAGTAGCAGAAAGGTCTGGAAGAGCAGACCCACTGCTATAAGGACTATGCGCTCAGGGCGCGCCATCAATCCTACTTCATTGCTGATGTTGAGCGCTCCTGCGCGTGCGCGTGCATAACTGATCATCATCGAACCGAAGAGGATTGCATATAGGAGGAGCACCTGCTGCAGATGCTGGCCCGGCTCAGTGTTGTAGTAAAAAAGGAGCAAGCCGAGCAGGATCACAGCTTCGGAATAGCGGTCTACTACGGAGTCGAGGAACGCGCCGAACTCGCTCATCTTACCGGTGATACGGGCGAGGGCTCCGTCGAGCATATCGAACAGCCCTGCTACGAGTATCATCATCCCGCCAGCCACAAGGTGCCCTGTTGCGAGCAGCGCGGCTACTGCGAGGTTGAGCACGAAGCCGAAGAGCGTAAGCATGTTCGGCGTGATAGGTGTCTTGACGAAAATACGTGCCGCCGACCTGGCTAAGCTGCGTGCCCACGCTTGCAGCACCTGTGTTAACAAAAAGTCCCTCCGGCTATAGTGTCACATAGCGCGTCTGGGGCGCGATGGGCTATTATAACATAGTTGTGCAACTGCCTGGCGGGCTGCGGAGTGGGCTCGGTGATACGTTGAACTGTTGTTCGCTTTTAATAGTCACGCATTGCCGGCAATCCATCTGCCCCGCGTGGTGCCCGCCTCCACCGCCGTCTTGGGGGCGGAACCGGGTCTCCCTTCCTTATCCCACCCGCAATTGTTTGCCTGTAATAATCGACCAGGCGTCCGGCAATTATAGGCCAGTCATACTGCCGGGCGGTACGCTGCCCGGCTTCTCCCATGCGGCTTCGCAACTGCCTATCGCTTAGAAGTCGTATCAGGCCGGCAGCTATGCTGGGTGGGTTTTTGGGCTCGTGGAGAAAGCCCTCACGCCCATGGGTTAGAACGTTCGCATAGCCTGGGATACGGCTCGCCAGCAGCGCCGTGCCCGCAGCCATCCCCTCCAGCAGCACTATGCCAAAGCTCTCGCCACCGGTTGAAGGCGCGCAATATATGTCGCACGACTGGTAAAGGCGCGGCAGATCCGCAGCAGGCACAAAGCCCGTAAACTCCACGTCCAGCGCCGAGCCTGCCGACCTGTAGATGGTCCGGTTACGGCGAGTATAATCCCTTAGCGGCAGCCACTCAGCGACGCTTTCGGGGTCACCCTTGCCGGCTACGACTACTCGCAAGTCGGGAAAATATGGCTCAACAAGAGGGAGAGCTTGCAGCAGCCACCGCAGCCCTTTACGCGCTTCCTCGAAGCGGCCAACAAAGAGAATGGTGGGCCTTCCATCGTTGATCCATGCAACGGGTTCGAGCTTCTTCTCGAAACGCGGCACGTCGACGCCATTAGGCACAATCTCAAAATCACCGCCGAAATATTGCGAGACATACTCAAATGCCGAAGGTGACACCGCTATTCTGCCCTGGAGCTTACTGTAGAAGCGGCGCAAGATTGGCCGTCCCATGGCGTACATGGCCGAATAATCGCCGAAGGCGTGAAAGGTGCCTACATTCACCGTCGTAGAGGCGCGCAGCACGAGCCAGGGCACTGTGGGCATCATCGGTTCGTGGACATGTATTAAGTCGAAACGCTCGGTGCGCAATATGGCTTTGATGCTACGCCCCAGGTCTGTAGAGAGGGAAATACGCGCAACTGAGCCATTTGCGGGTACAGGTGTAACCGCCCCTAACGCGTATACGTCGTCGGGCAACTCAGCATTCTCGGTAGAGAATGGCGCCAATATCTTGGTCTGGTGGCCCTGTACTCTCAACTCACGTGAGAGGTGGCGGATATGCTCTGTAACGCCACCCTGGGTAGCATAGTCGTAGGGTGATACCAGCCCAATATTTAAGCTTTCCCCTGGCAAGCCGCGCCCCCTATCGTCTCTCTTTAAGACGCCTGCTGACAGCGCGCTTCACTTTATACGAAGGGTGTACCACCATACTCTTCCATAGATTGGGCGCTGCGATCACCCCATGGTCGCGCAAGTTCATAAAGGTGCCGCCTGCTTCCGTCTTTTTGTCCTTGATGGCCTGGAGCAGATCTTCGACACTGACGCCGGGGAAGTATGTGAAACCTTTACCTATCATAGAGAGCGCATGCGCGTCCGAGCCGCCGAATTCCGGTAGATGCAATACAGTTCTGTTCAACTCCTTCACACGAGTATGAGCGACCCTGCCCGCATAGGAAGGGTTGAATGTCTCGATCCCGTGGAACGGATATGCGCCGGCGTGTACGCTGAGTAGCTGCTTCTCACGGATAGAGGTTGTCAGCCATGAAAGAGGGTGCGGCGCTATCGCCATGCCACCAGCCTCATGTACTGCTTGCATACTCCAGTCGAGCGACTTGAGCATCGGAAACTCTCGAGTAACAAAGAGCGCAAGCAAGTGGCCGTTGCGCGTGGTAATTTCGTTGCCCGGTATTACCTTGAAGCGGTAGTTGCGTCGTTCAGCAAGCTCGAGGGCTTGCATGGCGCCACGTATGTCGTCATGATCTGTTATGGCGATGATATCGAGATCTGTGTAGTTTTCTACAAAGTCGAATATCTGCTGCACACTTGCCAACCCGTCGCCGAGCGACGTGTGCATGTGCAAGTCGGCCTTGCCGATCCGTAGCGGAGGGTCATTTGCTGTTGATGGGTCGATCTTGAGACTGCCGGCGTCTTTAGGTGGTTCGGTCATAGTCTTTCGCAGAGAAGTATAATCTGTACGTGGAGGTGTCGGTTACGCAAAGGCGTGCCTTCATTATATGAGACGAGGCATAGCCTACGCAACATATGAGATGAGACGCGGCATAACTTGCGCAGTTTGACCCGACTCGTGGTCTTCGACTGCAGCTTCATGGGTCTTTTGGCTGCTGAAATTAAGACAAAGATATCAAAACCCGTAGGGTGTTGATATGTTTGCTTTTGGAGAAAGGTGGTCCTTCCCCAAGAGGTTGCTGGAAGCTACACTAGGTATCTCTGGAGGGGCCTCTCACGTAACTATTCATCTGTTCACCACACGAAGGCCGGTCATTCCCTCCGCGTCCATAGTAATCCACTCAACAATATTGTTACGCCCCATGTCTTTAGCGCGGTAGAGTGCCTGGTCGGCTTTGCCTATCAACTCCTGGATATCTGTCGCGTCCTCGGGGTAAAGAGCGATACCCTGGCTGACCGTAGGTGAGGGTACCGTCTTGTTCTCTTTGTTCTTGACAACGTTGTGCGCGGTGGTTTGCCTGATGCGTTCTGCTACGAGCCGTGCTTGCGTTCGGGTGACACCCATAAGCATGATAGCGAACTCTTCACCGCCCCAACGTGCTACAACGTCAGTAGCCTTCACATGGCCCTGTATCGCTTCGACTACCGCTCGCAGCACGTCGTTCCCGATCAGGTGACCGTACGTGTCGTTGTACTGCTTGAACTTGTCGACGTCTAACATAATGAGGGCCAGGGTGCCACATTCGGCCAGCGGTTTGCACATGGCCTGGTTGAGTTTATCTATAAAGGTACCATGGTTGTATGCACCTGTCAGTGAGTCACGCTGTGCCTGCTCGTTTACGGTAGCATGCAGTCGTGCGTTCTCCAGGGTGAGGGCCGCCTGATTGCCGATTTGCGTGAGCAGGCGCACGTGGCTGGCGTCGTAAGCATCAGGCTGGAGGGCCTGTACCGACATCACGCCCACGATTTTGTCTTTGGCAATCAGGGGAACGCTAACCATCGATTGGGTTTGAGCGCCAACTACATTGGCCTCGAAAGGCAACTGCTCCGCTTCCATATTCCAATTATGGACCACGATAGTCTTGCGATTACGTATTACCCAACTGGTGCTGCCCATATTTTGCAGGTGCGCGCGGAACGCCGGCAGCACCTCGCCCGCCTCGACAAAGATGTCGTAGCGTAGCTCACCGAGGTCTTCGTCATATAACGCAATGTAGAAGGTATCGGGGTGTAGTAGGCCATCTACTTGCTGGTAGATAAGATGCAATACCTCATCTATTTTTAGTGAGGAGATAGTGACAAGGCCGATCTGATAAAGGCTGGTGCTTTCCCGTGCGGCGCGCTGGGTGTCGGCGAAGAGACGGGTGCGCTCGATCGCGAGAGCGGCCTGTTGGGTCATCGCACTCAGGAGGTTCCAGTGGCTAATATCCATCCTGTAGCGCCTTTCAAAGCTGAGGTTCAGCATACCCACCTGCGTTTTATCGTTCCACATGGGGATAGCATAGAACGACTTGGTAGATGCGCGCAGAAGGGTTTCTTTCAGATCAGGCCGCTGTTCCGCGTCAGGGGCATATATGCCTTTGCCCTGGGATAACAGCACTTTCACTACTGGGCTGTTCCCTGATAAGGAGCCGTTGTTGAAGTAGTTTATTTGCTCCGGGGTGAAACCTTTAGTAGCTGCGAACGATGCCTCACCTCGATCATTAAAAAGCAGCAGCGAGCACGAACTTGCTCGCTCGATCTCACTTGCTGTCGATACGAGCAGGCGCAGCACATCATCACTATCGAGGGTAGAAGATATAGTACGTGTGAAAGAATAAAGTGTGTTGATTTCGCTAAGCTGCTCGCGTATGGTGCCCTCGTTGCGTGTAAGGAGACCCGCAAAGAAATTTGCTATATAGGCGATAATCATCAGGGTGGCGCCAACTGTCAGGGAATAGCCCAGATAGGTTTGCAGTGGGATCTGGGCCACAGGCAGGATAGTTGTAACGCCCGCAGGCGGCTTGAGCCACATGGCTTCGAGGAAACAAAGGCCGGCATAGCAGGCCGCAGCTATGCCGGCGATTAGATATGCGCCTGACGGCGGTAGAATAGACAAGCCGACGAATATATAGAGAAAATAGAGAACAAAAACAGGCCCGGTTACGCCGCCCGAGAAGTGTACTATAGCAGTAAAGACCACCAGGTCTACTGGTATCTGCACGTAGCGAGCAAATGGAGTGAGCCGTGTCAGGCGCATATCGGGCTGGCGCGTGATAAGCAAGTAGTAGAGGTTGTACAGCGCGACGAAAAGGGCCAGGGCTATATGCCCGAGGCTTGTTTCAGTGCTGTCTCCACGCCAGACTCTGCCTAAAATGCCAACCAGAAGCAGCGCTAGGACAACCGTCCATCTAACGCCGACTACCCACTTAAGTCTCTCGACGACTTCATTTAACCCCGGCTTGCCAGGGGTGCCCTTCCATGGTTTAGCTGTGAAGAGCATTAGTTGCTTTGCACACTTTTCTCAAAGATCTATTACCTCATCGTGTGCTTATCTTACGCAACAACGCTCTCGACGTCAACTCCTAAAAGAGGTAAGTTGGCAGTAATACTATCAGACAAAGATCCATAAAATAGAGATCCATATAGTCGACGATAACCTCCGTTTTTCACAGATACGGTTGGCACAGCTTGCCTCCAATAGATTGCGGTTCTCCCCAGGGTGGCGAACCGTAGGAGTCGTAGAGGCCCGACGCTCCGTTGCGTTGAACATCTGATTGGGATATACTTCCGTATACTTAAGCGTAAGGCAAAGCATGAAGCTTGTCTTGCCCAGCCGGAAGTATCGCAACGTTGTTGCTCTAGTGGACACTAGTACATCACCAGCTAAAGATTGACTGCTTGGTTTCATGTTTCTCACCGCAGGTGAGAAACATGAAACCAACAATACTTTGCTGGTAGGGTACTAGTAGCAACGCTTGCTGAGTACTTATATGCTACGCTCTCAAGAGGGTAGTGTCGGGAGGGGTGAGGCCATACGCTCTTATGTGTGCCGGGTAGCCCAAGCGGCGTAGCTGCTGTACGTATACTGCCAGGTTCGCACCAAAGCATATGCTCGATATTCCAATCTCCGACGACCAACTGATACTAAGTGTGACAAACGGCAACGCAGAGGCTCTGGAGGAGCTCTACGATCGGTACGTGCGTCAGTGCTTTGGCCTTGCCTTGCGCATACTTGGCGACTCGGCTCTGGCTGAAGAGGTAGTGCAAGAGGTATTCCTGAAGCTATGGTCTCGTCCGGATAGCTACTCGGCACAGCGTGGTAAATTCGTGAGCTGGCTTTTGAGTCTCGTTCACCACAGGTGTATAGATGAACTTAGAAAGCGATCTCATACCGAAGTTCCGCTCGAGACTTCAGAGTCAACGAGTGTGCTTGATACAGTCGCCGACCCGGATCTAGGTCCGGGCGAGCAGGTGTGGGTAGCTGAACAACAAAGAGTGGTGCGTGAAGCCCTGGGGCAACTACCCGCTAACCAGCGCCAGGTGATAGAACTGGCGTACTTTGGAGGCCTATCACAGAGTCAAATAGCTGAAAGGTTAGGTCAACCCCTGGGTACCGTGAAGACTCGCGTCAGGATGGGCCTGCAAAGCTTGCGGGGGCTAATCGAAACAGGTGGTTTGCTAGCTGAATGAGATAGGTATAACAACTTGAGATAAGCGCCAACCATACCCAACTATAACAATGAGGGTCTTGAACGACAATCAGGTAAGTAATTGTGAATACGCAGCCGAACAACCAAATATCCGACGACTGGGAATCGCAACTTATAGATTACACTCTGGGTGTAATGGAGCCTGCTGCTGCCCTTGAGTTAGGGCGGAAGTTGGAGGAGTGTAGAAGCCATGTTCTTGCAGCCGGTGAACTGTCGAGTGTAGCGGGATATATTGGCCTGAGCGCGAAAAGTGTTGAGCCACCCGTGGGTCATAAGCAGCGACTGATGGCGCGTGTTGCGTCCGAACCTCAGCTTTCGGAAGAGCTGCAGCGGTCGAATTCTGGACTGAGTACATATGCTGTCACGGGCTCCTCTATTGCTCCTGTACCTGGTGACGGAGACTCCGTGGCCGTACAATCTGAGCGTGCGCCGTTGCCCCTTGCTCCCCCCGTCAGTCTTGAGCAGTATCGCCCCAAACGCAAGATGCAACCGTATATACCTGTGCTGGCAACTCTTGCGGCTGCCTTCATCTTGTTCCTGGGAGTGTGGGGTTTATCACTACAAAAGCAACTCAGTGATGCTCAGGCTAATTTGAGCGTACCTAATGTGCCATCCGGTTTCGTCACCTTCCCTGTGGCTGCGCAACCCTCGCAGAAGGGCGCCTCTGCCGTAGCTTTCCTCAACCGTTCTACCGGCCAGGCTTACCTGTATGCCAATGGGCTTCAGCAAGTACCGCAGGGTAAGGTTTATGAACTCTGGTTGTTTCCACCGGGTACCAATCCCACGCCTGTGGCGGCGGGTGTTTTCACCCCTGGGAGCGATGGTAGGGCAAGGCAGGCTGCGGCAACACAGCCGGGTGTACTTCGCGACGTAGCAGGGATTGCTGTAACTCTTGAGGACGCACCTGGTGGTACGGCACCGAAAGGCCCAATGATCCTGTCCGGTACGTACATAACGCCGTAAGGATTCCTGTATTCGTACAATCCATAAAAGAGAGAGCAGAACCTTTTGGTTCTGCTCTCTCTTTTATGGATTGTACTGCTGTCTGATCATGAGATAAGAACGGATTAGTTGCTAACTCATTCTTATCAGTACCTTACCAGGAAAGTATCAATGGTTGCGTTCCATCTCACCATGTGAGATGGAACGCAACAAAATAATCACTATCTAGCTGGTGAGGTACTAATTGCAGTCAATTTCCGGTCGTGATTAGGGTTTTGCTGTCGGTGTGCCCGTAGAAGCAGGTAGTATTATGACAGCTTTAGCGGTCATATCTTTGCTGCCGGCTGTTTTTACTCCTTCTATCAGCACGTCGGTGTTCGCCTGGACATCTGCCTGTGTAGCAGTCGAGAGCGCGGGGATCTTATTTGTCACTGTAAGCGACTTATAGGGTGTAGTGCCGCCCAGCGTCACTGTAAGGCTACGATTGCTTGCACTCTTCAGGGTAACTGTGTTGCCGTTGACACTATCCACACGGGCCATAACAAGCTTGGACCCTGGGGTTACTACGTAGAGGCCGTATGCATTGACTGTGCGGGTGGCGGGTGCGCCTGCGGTAATGTTGCTCTTCTCGACCTTGCCGAGCACCTGTACCTTATCGCCGGGCTTTAACGAGTTGACGGTTTGGAAGCCGCCATTGAGCACAACGGTAGTGGGCGACGTGACGATGTTGAGATCTTTGCCGGCGTGAGTGGTCAGCGTGATGGTGTCGCCGTTGATCTGTTTGATCGTGCCATTAGCAACGTGCTCTGCTATGCGCTTAGCCGCTTTGCCCTTAGCGGCTGCAGCTACGGTTGCAGCTTTTCCCTGTGTGATTACGCGGGCATCTATTACACCTGGGTCGCCGGTTGTCATGCCGGCTACTGTGGCGGCTTTGTCTATCTGGATGTCGTCGGCTGTAGCCTGCGCGGCTTTGCCGTCCTTGTTTTCAACGATCCATGTGTTGGCATTGATGTTGACCGTGTATTCACCACTGCGAGCCTTTAACTTTAGACTGCCTGAGCTAACACTCTCTACTTTGCCCTCTATCTTTGTTGGGTGAGGTCCAGTCGCGACGGTTGGCCTAGGTGTTTGCGTCTGGACAGGAGTCTGGGCTAGCGCGCCGGTGCTGAAAGCGCCCGCGCCAAGCATGGCAGCAATCACCACGCCTGCTCCTAGATATTGTTTCACACGATTCATTGTTGTTAATATCCTCCGTATAGTAATTACTAAAGGTTCCGCTCCCGGCGGTCTGCCGGGCATGGGCTTGCCGTTGTCGTTACTATAAGTGTAGAGTAAGGAGGAGCTTTTCTTGTTAGCGCCCAGTAAAACCTTTGTAAAATGTAGATACGTCGGGCCTCACCATATCTCCCATATATCGGCTGGATGTATAACGGGCGTCACTACAGCATCGTATCGTCCATAGCGGCCACGAAAATATAGCAACGGCTCCACTTCATTGGCGTCCCCCGCCACTATTTCGCCCACCAATATAGCGTGATCTCCTCCCTTGTGCGTATCTCTGAGGCGGCATTCCGCGTAAGCGAGCGAGCCGTCGAGGATAGGTGCCCCTGTCTCCGTGCCACGTCTCCAGCGGAAGCCCGCGAACCTGTCTTCGCGCTGAGTAGCGAACGCCTGGGCCACCTCCTGCTGCGAGGCCGAGAGGATGTTGACCCCGAAGCCTTCCGCGCGGCGAATGATCTCCAAACTGGTTGAATGTTCGCTGACGCACACCAGCAGCATACGCGGTTCAAGCGAAAGTGAAGTGACCGCGCTGGCGGTGAAGCCGCGTGGCAGGCCGTCCTTTCCAATGGCGGTGATCACGGTGACGCCGCTTGCAAAGGAACCCATGACCCGTTGAAATAAGTGCTTCTCTATTTGCATGCTTGCTCTCTCGTGTACTGAAGGGTGTCCTCGCCCGTATGCGCCGGTTCTCGGCATAAAGTTACTCAGATGACGGTCACACGATTCCAAGCGTTATACGGACGACGGTCAAGCGTGCAGTCAGTCGCCCTGAGTAACGTGAGTAAAGTTATCTTACGCCTCTATCTCACGGACGATGTTCTTGATAGCCCCGATCTTCTCTATTTCGCATTCTACCGTATCGCCGGGCCGGAGGAACTCGGGTGGGGTTCGGGCATGGCCGACACCGGCGGGGGTGCCTGTAGCCACAATGTCTCCAGGCTCAAGCGTCATGCCCAGGGAGAGCGCTTCCAATATTGTGACTACATCCAAAAGCATGGAGCCTGTGTTGTCGTGCTGCTTTTCCAGGCCGTTCACCCGTGTGAAAATCTCCAGGCGGTTGGGGTCGCCTATCTCGTCGGGAGTAACGATCCAGGGGCCCATAGGGCAAGTTCCATCCAGGCTTTTGCCTTTAAAGAACTGGCCCCCGTGCCGGCCCTGGATGTCGCGCGCAGACAGGTCGTTCAGCACCGTGTAGCCGAAAACATACGGCATAGCGTCCTCACGCTTTATGTTCTTGCCCGCCTTGCCGATTACCAGGGCGAGCTCCGCCTCCCAATCAAGGCTGCCCATCACGGCCGGGTCAAAAGGTATGCTCTCGTATGGACCAAGCACGGTAGTGGGGCTTTTCGTAAAGATGGTGGGGTATTGCGGAGCCTTTCCTGATGCCTGGGGGTTTTCACCGAAGGCGAACCTGGACTCTGCGGCATGCTCCGCATAGTTGCGTCCCAGGCAAAATATATTTTTGGCAGGCCTGGGTATAGGCGCGGTAAGGTTATCCAGATCCAGAGGGACCAGGGCGCCTTCTACTCCGAGGTCATCGGAGGATGTGTCGAGAGCCGCCTTCACATAGGCGAGCCCTTGCTCGCCCATATGTATCAGTTGCAACATATCTATCGCGACCCTGGAGCGATGGCGTGAGAGCCAAATTGTAAGGTCAATAACGTTACTGTCGCGCAGCACACCTACGTGGATCTGCCCATCGTCCGACCTGAAAGAAAGTAACCGCATATTCCCCTGCCTTTCTGTTGTTGGTTGTTGCGAAGTTTAAAGCCGATCTGCATGCTCCTATCGTTATGCATAGTAACACACTGAGACTGCTCTACACCGCGCGGTCTAAGTGGCTTTGCCGATCTCTTCAACTGCGTCGGGGTTCTCCAGCGAGGAAACGTCGCCCAGCGCCTCGCCCAGGTAACGCGCACGGATCACGCGGCGCATGATCTTCGCATTACGGGTCTTGGGCAGATCGTTCACGAAAAGTATCCGCTTGGGCGCCAGGCTCTTGCCCAACTGCCCCACCACAGCCTGGACGATTTCTCCTCTTAGCCTGTCAGACGGCTCGTATTCGCTCTTTAGCACCGCGAAGATCACTACCGATTCGCCCTTCAGCTCGTCCGGTACGCCTATAGCCGCTGCCTCTTTGACCGCTGCATGGCTCACCGCAGCCGACTCTACTTCGGAGGGACCGAGCCGCTTGCCTGCCACTTTGATGGTGTCGTCGGAGCGTCCAAGTATATACCAATAGCCGTCTTCGTCGATCTGCGCCCAGTCGCCGTGTACCCATAAGCCGGGCACCCGCGAGAAGTAGGTATCGATGTATCGCTCCGGGTCTCCCCAGAAGCCGCGCGTCATGCCAGGCCACGGCCCACGCAGGGCAAGTTCGCCCACCGCGCCGCGAACAGGGTGCCCCTGTTCATCGATCACATCGGCGGCCATCCCAGGCACGGGCGCGTTGAAAGAAGAGGGCTTGATGGGCAACATAGGATTGCAGCAAAGTATGCCGCCCGAGATTTCGGTCCCCCCTGAGTAGTTTATTACAGGGCAGCGCCCCCCGCCTATCTTGTTGAAGTACCACCACCACGGATCGGGATTCCAGGGCTCGCCTGTTGAGCCGAGAAAGAGTAGCGACGTGAGGTTGTGCCGGTCTACCCATTCGTCGCCCTGCGACATGAGGGCGCGTATCGCTGTGGGTGAGATGCCGAGGTGCGTTATACGGTGCCTCTCTATCATAGCCCAGAGGCGACCCGGGTCGGGGTAGTCGGGCGTGCCATCGTACATGAAGAGCGTCGCGCCCAGCATAAGCGCTCCACTGATCGCCCACGGCCCCATCATCCAACCGATATCCGTATACCAGAAGAGGGTGTCGCCAGGCTGCACGTCAAAGCAATGCGCCATATCCTGCGCTCCCTTTATAGGGAAGCCACAGTGAACGTGTTGCGCACCCTTGGGCTTGCCCGTTGTGCCCGAAGTGTAAATAATCATGTAAAGATGCTCGGCGGCGGTATGTACCGTCTCACAAGTGTCTGATTGCGCGCTCAGCAGGTCGTCCCACCAGATATCTCTACCGGCGTTCCAGGGTACCTCGCGGCCTAGTCGCCTGTGTACCACTACCTTCTGCACACTGGGCACGGCATCAGCGGCCTCGTCGGCCACCTCTTTCATGGCTACCGGCTTGCCTCGCCTGGTAAATCCGTCCGATGTAATCAGCACCTTCGCGCCGCAGTCACGCAGCCGGCCCGCTACGGAAGGCGCCGCATATCCTGAGAATACAGGGATGAAGACCGCGCCTATCTTGCCGCAGGCCAGCATGGCGATGGCTACTTCGGGTGTGAAAGGCATGAAGATGCCCACCCTGTCGCCATCTTCCACCCCCAGGGATCGCAGGCCGTTAGCGAAGCGGCATACCTCGGCGTGCAGTTGCGCATATGTGAGCTTACGCACAACGCCCTCTTCTCCCTCGAAAGCGATGGCTACATGGTCTCGCCTCTCCCCAGTGGCATGCTTATCGAGAGCGTCATGTATATAGTTGTAGTTGGCGCCCGTAAACCATGTGGTCCACTCCCAGCCGTTGCTTGTGTCCATGACCTTGCTGTACGGAGTATAGAATTCGAGGTCGAGGTCCTTTACGGCAGCGTCCCAGAACCACTCGGGCGAGCGGGCGGCGCGGTTCAGTAGCTCATCGAAGCTTTGGAGGCCAAGACGCTCGATAAAGGCGCGCAACCGTGAGCGTTCCAAATAGAAGGGAGTCGGGCGCCAGGCTATATCGGCCGCCTTTTGCCCTGCGACGCCGGAGGGTATATTCGCCGCGTCAATGTACGATGGGTAAGAGTGCTTGCCTGTGTCACTCAATGTAGCCTCCAGCCTTACCGTATTGGGGTAAGCAGTGTATGGTACAACGGTGCCAGGTGGGTGTCAAGAAACGGTGCTGCTTTCTTGACTGACAATATAGCCTGTGACATACTTGCCTCATGACAGAGATCGGCGGTACAGGCGCGGCATTGGACGGTGTGCGGGTGCTTGACTTGTCACGCGTGCTGGCAGGCCCCTACTGCACCATGATGCTTGGAGACCTCGGAGCCGACGTCATCAAAGTGGAATCGCCCGAAGGCGATGACACTAGGCGCTGGGGACCTCCCTTCGCGCAGGGCGAATCGGCTTACTATCTGTGCTGTAACCGAAACAAGCGGGGCATCGTGCTGGACCTCTCTACGGAACAGGGACGAGACGCTCTCAAGAAGCTGGCGGCTCGCAGTGACGTACTTGTGGAGAACTTCAGAGCGGGTACTATGGACGCCTGGGGGCTCGGCTACGCCGACCTTGGTGTGCTGAACAGCCGCCTTGTTTATTGCTCAATTACGGGCTATGGAAGCGCCGGTCCTGCCGGCCACCTGCCAGGCTACGATTTTGTAATGCAGGGGCTTGGTGGCGTGATGAGCATTACAGGTGAGCCGCATGGCCCGCCTCAGAAGGTGGGGGTGGCAATAGTTGATCTAACGGCGGGCATGTTCGCCCTCTCATCTATATTAGCCGCCCTGCGAGTAAGCGATGCCACGGGGCAAGGACAGCACATTGATATGTCGCTGTTCGATTCGCACCTGGCGTGGCTGGCGAACGTAGGCAGCAGCTACCTCTTGTCGGGTGAGCTGCCGCAGAGGTGGGGCAATGGGCACCCGAACATCGTGCCCTACCAGGCGTTCAGCACTCTCGATGGATGGATCATTGTGGCCGTAGGCAACGACCGGCAGTGGTCCCGCTTTTGCGAATCTCTGGGCCGCGAAGACCTTGCCGGCGACGTTCGCTTCGCTACGAATGCGGGCCGCGTGGAGAACCGCTCCATCCTTCTGCCGGTGTTGGAAGAGTTGTTGATGGCAAGACCGGGATCGGAATGGCTCCCGCTCTTTGAGGCCGCAGGGGTGCCCTGTGGGCCGGTAACCAGTGTGGCCGAAGCTCTGGCGCACCCGCAAGTTGCGGCACGTGAAATGGTACAGGAGGTCGACCACCCGTTGCTTGGCAAACTGAAAATGGTAGGATCGCCGCTCAAGCTTCAGGCTACTCCGCCCGTCATCAGGCGGCACCCGCCCTTGCTTGGGGAGCATACCGATGAGGTGCTGGGTGAACTGCTTACGGAGGTTGGAGGCTGATGCGGCGGATAGGACCTGTCCGGTGGAATGACATGGGCGCTCAGTCGCGCAGGGATAGCAGATCGCGGATACGACACCTGCGCCCACAGATGCGCCAGGCTATGCGTCTCTTGCGTGCGGCTTCCAGGCTTGGTGTACCTGGCTCTATACCTGCTCCTCCGGAACTGCTACCCATGGGCGCCCGTGTGCTGGCACAGGGCTACCTCAACCGGTTCTCCATGCCGATGCTCAACGATTGGCTGCTACCGGGTTGGATGCGAGCACAATCTAACCCCGCGTCTTCGACTTTCATACCACGCAGCGTCATAAATCTCATGGTGAACCAGACTGCGCGCAACTGGACCGCGCTGGGTCTGCCCGGTTATGACCACCCGGTCGAGAGCCTTGTCGATCCGTCCGGTATGCTGACTCCCACGCCTGGGGGGCCTTCGCTCGATTGGTGGGTTGATATCGATGGTGTTGAAGGCAGGTTAGCTGCGACGCAGTCGACCGTGCTACAGAGAATGCAGGGCGGCCTGCCTGTGGTTGTCACCGCCTATGAGGCGTTGGGGCTGAGGGTGACCAGCGAGTCCTGGGTGCTGGGAGCCTCAGATAAAGATTGGGCAGCCACCCAGATCGTGTTGTTCAACATAGCGGATATGCCGTTGAAAGGCACTTTCTACATAGCCTTGCGCCCCTACAACCCCGAGGGTATAGCGCCTATCTACCGAATTGATTATACGGGCGTGGGCTTGTGTGCCGACGGGTCGTTTGACATTGTTACATGGCCGGAGCCTGATGGGTGGGCATTATCGAGCCTCCGCTCAGGGGACCTGTTCAACAATGTGGAAGGGCGTCAGGAGCGCAGCCTCTATGACCCCAACGGCTTCGCGCATGGCGTGTTGAAGTACAGTTTCAATATCGAGCCGTGGGAGGAGGCGGAGTTCCTGGCTTTCGTGCCCATCCATACACGGCGTTCTCACTATGAGCATATGCCTCTATTTACACTGCCTGCTATGCAGGTGGAGCACCCGGACCCCGCTTTTTACAGCCGCGCGAAGGCAGCCACGACTATCGAATGGCGCAATATCCTCGACAGTGGAATGAGTGTGAGCCTGCCCCACCGCGATTTGCAGGCATCCTGGGAGGTAAACAGAGCCCACCTGCTCGCCTTGCACGATGGCATCGAGATTACTCCGGGGCCTGATCTCTACCACAGCTTCTGGCTGCGTGATGCTGCGTATATGATCCATGCTCTTTCGGCGTGCGGCTATAGGCAGGCTGCGGCTCAATTGCTTACGGGTGTGATTGCCCGGCAGCGGCGCGACGGCGCCTTCGTTTCGCACCACGGCGAGTGGGACGGCACGGGGCAAACCTTGTGGGCCATCTCCCGTCATCTGGCTTTGCACCCTGATGAAGATCTGAAATCAGCATGGCAGCCCGCTTTGCAGCGTGGCGCCGCCTGGCTGGGGCGGGTCTTGCGTCGATCATCTGACGGCCTGATGCCGCCCGGCCTGTCATCCGAGCACCTGGGACCGCCGGATCGCTACTACTGGGACGATCTCTGGTCGTTGGCGGGGCTAGAGGCGACTGCTGATCTGTTGGGTTCCGGTGCAGAAGGCCGGACTGCAAGCCGTGTGGCGAGTAGGCTCAGACGCACGCTTGAGCTTAGCTGGAAGCAGGACGCGCTGAGGCTTGGTGGTCACTGTATACCTGCCGCACCTGGGCGCGGCATTGACCTGGGCACTATCGGCTCGCTCGTAGCCTGGTTCCCACTCCTTTTGCTTTCACCTGATGACCCTCGGCTTGCAAGTACCCTTGAAGCGTTAAAAGCCGCAACATTCTACAGAGACGCGCTCTTTGTGAATACCGGGCACTCCGGCTGGGGCACCTATTTGAACATGCGCCTGGCAGGTTGCTATATGATGCAAGGTATGGACGAGGGCTGGCGATTGATGCAGCGCCTGTTGGAGTGGTCGTCTGATACCTATAACTGGCCCGAGGCGATACACCCTATCTCGCAGGGCGGCAGCGCGGGCGACGGGCACCATGGTTGGGCTTCGGCTGAGTGGCTCCTGCTTGTACGAGCCATGTTGCTGCGGGAGAGCGGCAAGCGTTTGCTCATCACGCCTTTTCTGCCTGGCGAGTGGCTACAACAGGCGGGGGAAGTCAGCGTAGAGGGCGCCCCAACGGCGTTTGGTCCGTTGAGTTACACCATGCGGTGGGACGATGGCGCGGAGAGCGTTAGACTGCGCTTAGAAGGCAAGTGGCGCGAAACGCCTGGAGAAATCATCTGGCGACTGCCGGATCGTTACAGGGCTACAGAAGGAAAGAGCATATCTATGCCTGTCGCGGGTGGCCTTCGGATTGATCCAATAGGTGGGGAGGTGACGGCCACAAGGTCACCTCGCGCCTGAAGCCCGTGGCAGTAATCGAGCGCCGGTTTGCTATTTGTTGGCCCCGAGGATCTTAGGGCTTGTAAAAGAATAACTTTGCACTCATTGCGCAATTGCATGCGTGCTCATGCCTGATTAGGCCGCACAACTGAAAAGTTATATCGTTACAAACACTTAACTCTGGAGAGTCGAGTGACAGAAGAGGACAGTGTACCGGATGAGTAAAATGGTTCCTGTGTCATTAGTGATGACCGTGCGAAACGAAGCCGCCACTATTGGCAGATTGCTGGAAAGCGTCTCCATGCAAAACGTCTTGCCTTCAGAGATAGTGATCGCCGATGGCGGTTCAACAGACGGCACGCAGAGGATCGTGACCGAGATGTCGCGTACCATGCAGATGCCTATCGCATTGATAGAGCAGCCAGGGGCCAACATATCTCGGGGCCGCAATATTGCTATCGATAGAGCGCAGTACGACATTATTGCTGTAACTGACGCAGGCGTGCGCCTGGACGCAGACTGGCTCGAAAAGCTGGTCGAGCCGCTACTGACGAGCAGTGACGTTGACGTCTCTTCCGGCTTTTTTGTCGCCGATCCTCAGACAGCGTTTGAGACTGCGTTGGGAGCTACGATATTGCCTGCGGTGGAGGATGTCAGGCCCGGCACTTTCCTCCCTTCCAGCAGATCGGTGGCCTTTCGTAAGAGCGCCTGGAGGGCTGTCGATGGCTATCCGGAGTGGCTCGACTATTGCGAGGACCTGGTCTTCGACCAAGATCTGAAGAAGAAAGGCTTCTGTTTCGTTTTCACACCAGGCGCTCGCGCACGCTTCAGGCCGAGGTCGAGCTTACGGACTTTTTATCTGCAATATTTCCTCTATGCCAGAGGTGACGGAAAGGCTGACCTGTGGCGTAAGCGACACGCGGCCAGGTATGCCACATATATCCTGGGTCCTTCTGTGATCTTATGGGCGCTTCTTCATCGATGTACAACAGCAGGTAAAATAGCTCTTGTGCTGAGCGGGCTTGCTGCATCAGGCTACTGTAGGAGGCCGTGGCTGCGACTGTTGCCACAGCTTCGTACAACGACCTTTCCCCAAGCTTTGTTTGCTGTAGCTATGGTGCCCCTGATAAGGCTAACGGGCGATGTTGCCAAGATGTCCGGTTATCCCGTAGGGGTAATATGGCGAATTCGCTCTTGTAAAAGAATAGGTTGCACTGATGTACCATGCTAACAGTTAAGACAAGTAGCCACGTCAGTTGAGGAACTTTGACACGTTTGAGCGCTTCAGACAAAGGAATGAGCAGCAAAGTAGTGGGCAGGATAAGCTCATGCGGCTTGCTGTGGCTGCGGCAGACGGTTTCGTGAGCATGTCGTCAGCATCAGGAGGCAAATCCGAGACGGTGGGCGACGCTCTACTCTGGTACTCTACGTCCTCTGTACCTGTGTTCAACGGCGCAGGCATCTTCTCCGAGCACCTCTTGCGGCCCTGCACATTGACTGCTATCTACGACTACTTTCGGGAGCGGAGCAAGCCTTACTCTCTGCTGACCGTTGATGGCCTGACACCGGACGCACACAGTGTGCTGACGGGCATGGGTTATACAGAGTACGATGCTTCGCCCGGCATGTGGCTCGATGGATCTCCTATTCTGTGGGAACCTTCCAGTGGCAGAACCTCCCAATTGCGCGTAAAACAGGTCAGCACGCTGGCCGATCTATATCTGTTTCGCGGCCTCCTAACCGAGGTGTTTCAAATACCTGCGTCCGAGGTGAATATAGTTTTGAGCGATATGGTGCTCGGAGCAAAACACATCCGCCACTACCTGGCTTACCTGGACGACGAAGGCGGAGAAAAAGCCGTAGGGACGATAACTCTGGTGATGTCCGGCACTGTGGCCGGTATTTGGAACGTTGGCATATCCTATCTTTACAGGCGGCAAGGAATCGCCGCACGGCTCATGCGCCACGCGTTGGAAGAAGCGCGCCTCATGGGCTATGGCGCGAGTATGCTACTTGCATCCCATGAAGGTGTGTCCCTGTACGCCAGGCTCGGTTATAGGACGCTCAGCACCGTCAGGATGTATGTGCCTTCAGCGGGGGCTTTTGCCCCTTAATTGTCCATCTTCTCCGAAGAACAGCGCCTCTTTAGAAAGAATATGTTCCAGGGTCCTCAGACATAGGCATGTCTAAACCTATATGATTTGTTAACGCTCCATACCTTGCCCGCTTCGCGTAGCTTGTGTAAACTGAATTGGGCCACGTCTGCATGGCTCATACACCACCGTTCGGGAGAGTGCCAATGCCCGTTATACCCGTTTTGACTATGCTGCCGCTGTCGGTAACCATAATAGGCGCGGCTTTCGCTATCGTTATATTGAACCACTATTTCGCTACCCGACGCCGCCCCCATGAGATTATGTGGGCCGTTGCTTTTGTTCTCCTTGCCATCGGCGCTGTCTGCCAGGTGTACGCTGATGTGAGCGGCAGTTGGTCCATACTGACGGCCCGCCTTTATTATCTGACAGGGGCTATCCTGAATGTCGGCTTCCTGGGGTTGGGCACGCTTTACCTGATGTTCTCTCGAAAAGTGGCAACGGTTGGACTCGTGCTGATGCTCCTTCTTAGCGTTGCGAGTATATATGTCCTTTTCACCGGCCCTGTCAACTCTGCCCTACTGACCCACGATGACGGCTATCGCGCGGTAGCTTTCACAGGCTCTCGAATCCTGGCTGCCGTCACTAACAGCCTCGGCACGCTCCTGGTAGTGGGCGGCGCCCTCTGGTCGGCTTACGTCTTCTGGCGCAAAAGGATCCTCAAGGACCGTATGATTGGTGTGCTGCTCCTGGCGGCAGGCACATTTATCGTAGCACTGGGGGGCACAATCACGGGAGCGACAGGTCTTACCAATCATGATTATCTCTACCTGAGCATGGCTGTGGGAGTGGTGGTGATGTTCGCTGGCTATTTGCAGACGATTCGGCCCACTGTTCCGGTTCCCTCTACATCTGCCGTCGCCACCCGGGTACCACCTATAAGCTAGTAACCTACCAGCTAAGTAGTGGGTGTTTTGTTTCATTATTTCTCACATGGGTGAGAAATAATGAAACTATCAATACTTTCCTGGTCAGGTACTAATGCCTCTTCATGGACCTTTTGGCTTTGAAAGAAAAACAAACAAATCAAAACCCTGGGGTTTAGATTTGTTTGTTTTTGGAAATGAGCACTCTTTCCCAAGAGGTCGCTTGAAGAGGTACCAGGTTGACAAACCTCCTGCTCCCGCCTAAACTTGCCGCGTGATCATTGATTTCCACGCGCATATCTTCTCTGATGAAATGCGAGCGTCGCGGGACGAGTACGCTGAGCGCGATACCTGGTTCAGCACCCTCTACGCCGACCCAAAGCATAAGTTAGCCTCGGCCGAGGACGTTATAGCCTCGATGGACCAGGCCGGCGTCGACAAGACTGTGGTGCTTGGTTTCCCCTGGCGCGATGGGGGTATCTGCCGCAGGCACAACGACTACATAATAGAGGCAGTACAGCGCTATCCTGATAAGCTGCTGGGCCTCGCTTGCGTGCAGCCGCTCGATGCGGGCGACGCCAGGGAACTTGACCGCTGTTTAGAAGCCGGTCTGGTTGGATTGGGCGAGCTCGGACCTGACGGGCAGAAATGGGACGTTGAAGACAAGTGGGTGCTTGCCGACTCCGTGGAGGTGTTGATGCAGCACAGACGCCCCTTGATGGTACACAGTAGCGAGCCCCTCGGGCACGACTACGCCGGCAAGGGCGAGCAGCACCCCTGGAGGTTGCTCAACCTGGCGCGGAACTTCCCCGACCTGCAGATCGTGCTAGCCCATTGGGGAGGCGGCTTGCCTTTTTATGAACTGATGCCGGAGGTGCGCGAGGCGCTGCGCAACGTCTACTATGATAGCGCTGCCTCAACTTACCTGTACGGCTTTGACGTTTTCCCTGTTGTTGCACGTCTGGCAGGCGTGGAACGTATTCTCTGGGGAACTGATTACCCTCTCCTCTCGCAGAAGAAGTTCCTGGAGCGTGTGCGCGTGTGCGGGCTTGAGAAAGACGACCTAGAGGCGGTGCTTGGTGGTAACGCGGCGCGTTTGCTGAGGGTCGACGGTTCGGGAGACGCGCGTTGAGGATGCTCGGGCGGACGACCGTTGACCCAATAGGTCCACTCCTCGCACTTGGTTCGCTCTTCCTCTACAGCCGTACAGTGGCACCCTCGTTGGGAGGCACTATAGATAGCGCCGAATTCCAGCAGGCGTCCTACTCTCTTTCTATAGCTCATCCGACCGGATATCCTCTCTATCTTCTTCTCAGTCGAATCTGGATAAGCATTTACCCATTCGGGGGGGACCCTGCTTACCGGGTCAACTTGCTCTCGGCGCTCTTTGGCGCGCTGGCTGTATGGGTGCTCTACTTAAGCGTAAAGCAGGTGACACAGAGCCGCGTCGCGGGGGCGTCTGCTGCCGCTCTCTTCGCGGTGCAGGCGGTGGCATGGGCCGAAGCTAGCGTCGCTGAGATAAATAGCTTCAACACTCTGCTCACGGGATTGGCGTTCCTGGCGGTGATAAAATGGGCCTGGGGTGAGTGGCCCTTACCTGCCGCCATGCTCGCCTATGGCCTGGCCGCAAGCCACCACCGGACAGCGGTACTATATGCACCGCTTCTCTTCCTTTTTTCTGTGTGGGCGCTCAGGAGAGGGTTGGTTCGAGTCACTAAGTGGGGTTTACTTGTAGGAGCGCTGCTTTTCGTTTTACCTTTCGCTGCCTATATCTATTTACCTCTACGAGCAGCGGTCAGTCCTGATTACAGTAACAACTGGCAGGGCTTCTGGTCGGTGGTACTGGGCGAGTCTGCCTTGCCCGTGATTACCGGCGCACTCGGTAGGCCCCTCCTGCCGAGGTTTGGCTCTCTCTTGTTCGGTCCGATCTTCTACGGCTGGACGGGCTACATACTCCTGCTTCTCGGTTGCCTCGGGGGGGCCGGCTTTGTTGTTGGTTGGCAGCGCCATGGGGAGGCATCTCCTGACAAGCAGGAGAGAGGCACGGGTGATGCTCTGTGGCGGGCCTCCACACTGCTCTTTGTCGCGGCCTTCGCCACCGGGATCACCTTCGCTGCTCTATACGACATCATTGACATCACTGATTATCTCGGTGTGCCGGTCTACATGTGGTGCGTTGTTACCGGCCTGGGCATTGGCTGGGTGCTCACTACCGCTATAAGGATGGCGTTCGTCCGGGACATGGCTCTTGCAGGCGCGCTCCGTTCTACACTCCTCTTTGCCATCCTGGCTCTGGCCCTCATCACCGCAAGCAAGAGCCTTGCGCGACCTGATATGCGTGTGGATTTCAGCGGCCTGGATGTGCGACTATTCTGGCGGCAGGTGCAGGCATCATCGGCGGCAGTGCCCGCACAGTCCATCTTTATAGGGGACTGGCCGGAGGTGAATCAGGGACGCTACCTGCAGCACGTTGAAGGCTGGCGTCCCGACATCCATCTCGTGGTGCTCGACTCGCTAGGCCACGGCGACCTGCCGCCGGTGGCCCGTTGGTTGTCTGAGAAACAGCCTGTATATTTGTTGGGCCCTTATGAGCCGGTCTTCCGTGTATACACAGTTCATCCGGAGGGTGCGCTCGGCCATGTTATCAGCACCAAAGCAGCGTCCCCAAACCCACCGATGCAGTACACGCTCAACAGGCGCTTCCCTGATAACATAACTCTACTTGGCTACACGCTCGACCCTAAGCCGCCCCTGCTGGTGCCTGGTGGGCTGCTTACGCTGACCTTATACTGGAAGGCTGAGGGAGCCGTAATAGGACGCTATGTGACTTTCAACCACATTATCGACGCTGCGGGTAGGAAGATCGCCTTCAAGGACGGCGAGCCGGACGGCGGGTTGAAGCCCACATTGGATTGGAAACCCGGAGAAACCGTGGTGGATACTTTCATCCTGCAGATAAGCCCGGATGCGGCACCCGGTCACTACAGGTTGATGTCGGGCCTTTATCCACGGCTGGGTGATAGCCGCCTTCCGGCCACATCTGCGGATGGCAAATCGCTGGGCGACTACCCGGAGCTGCAGGAAATCACCGTAAAGTAAGGCGCCTGGCATAATCTTTGATGTTAGCTCTCCAGGCTGAATATTCCAGTAGTATCTCACCAGCTAAATAGTGAGTGTTTTGTTTCATAAATGCTCACCTTCAACATGCACCTCTTCTTTGATTTTATCGGTGCGGCGGGTTCCCTCTTCGCCCCGAAGCTGCTGGGCTTTGAGAAGAACAAGAAGGCCAGTCAGACAGTGATGCTCTTTGCCGCTATGGAGATTGTTGCCGTGCTGCTGAGCAGGAGGGACAAGAAATAGCTTGCATAATGCAGCTTCATGGACCTTTTAGCTTTTGAAAGAAAAACAAACAAATCAAAACCCGTAGGGTTTTGATTTGTTTGTTCTTGGAAACCAGCGCTCTTTCCCCAAGAGGTTCATGAAGCTGCAATAACAATGCAAGCGTGCGTGGCGGAGTGACGGGTGCAAACCTATGGGCAAGCGGCGAACGCCATGTCGCCTTGTTGCGCCAGCGTCAGCCATCTTCCCGCCCTTTTATCGACCATCTTAGTCCAGAAGATAAGGTCACTGCTACTCTCCCATGCTCTCTGCAGCCTGAAAGTAGACCTGTACTCCTGTCCCGTTGTCAAGCTGTAGCCGTCCGCCGCGACGCTACGCCGCAATTGCAGGTCTGCCTGCGCGATATTCGGTTCTTTGTAGTGCATGACGAGCAGGCCGAGCGGCTCCTCCTCACCCTGCTGCCACCTGTAACCCACACCCACAGCGCTATACGCGCCCAGTTGTGACCTCGGACCGACCAACTTGTCC
>JALYYZ010000259.1 GCA_030945985.1 Chloroflexota bacterium | reverse complement strand
ACGGAGAGCATGTACCCTCGTGTTGGTCTGCTCAGAGAGCGTTGTACCAAGCTCCACTAGGAGGCCGGACTCGCCCATGCAGCTTACGAGTGGTACGTCCGGCATGGCTCACTCCGGCGGAGCAATTGTGTAACCTTCATTCGTGAGCCCCGACCGAATCAGACGCGCCATCTCGCCTGCCCCTGGGGTGTCGCTGTGTAGACAGATGGTTGCGATGTTCACCGCGATTATGGAGCCGTCGCTTGTTTCGAGGTGTCCCTCGGCGAGAGAAATGGCCTGAGCGAGTGCCTTACCGACATGACTATGCACTGCACCAGGCATTTTTCTATCAGCAAGCAAGCCATTTGGCTGATAAGCTCTATCAGCAAATCCTTCCAGAGCCACCTTGAGTCCCTTGTCGGCTCCGACCCGGGCCAAAGTGGAGCCCGGCAAAGCGTATATCAGCAGTTCGGTCGAGAAAAGCGTGCATGCGTCCACCACTGCCTCAGCAATAATCTCGTCAACCGAGGCATCATTATAGAGCGCTCCGTGCGGCTTGATATGGTGCAAAGCGACACCTTCGGCTCGAGCAATAGCCCAGAGCGCGCCAAGTTGGTACAGCACTGAGCGCGTGATTTCTTCGCGCGACATGGGGATCGAGCGTCGCCCGAAGCCGGGCAGGTCTGGATAGGAGGGGTGGGCTCCAACGGCCACCCCGTGCCTGTGGGCCAGACGCACGGTCGCGGACATGACATTAGGATCACCCGCGTGTCCGCCGCAGGCAACGTTGGCCGAACTGATCAGCGGCATCAGATCGGCGTCTGCCCCCATCTTCCAGGAGCCAAAGCCCTCGCCCATGTCGGCATTCAAGTCGATCCGTTTCATACCGCCTGCCCTGCGCCTTTTCTGAAGCGGCGCACGTCGGCCCACGTAATGGTAAGCCTGCGTACCGCCACATCTACAGGGAAGAGCAGCATAGCCACTAGCAGCAGCCACGGCCACAACGGGATCCTTAGCGGCTGCGGCACGATATCATGAGTGAATGCGGCGGCTGGATCGGCAAGCGAAAGCATTTTGCCGCCACCCAATTGTACAAGATCGGCCATCAGCGCGCGAGAAGCGGCGTCGCCGTCGCCCGTCAGCCTGTATTCACCCCCGTACGGGACCACCAGTCCCGTCTGCTGGTTAGCCACCGCCAGACCGGTAGCAGGGTCGCGCTGTTCGACCCGCACGCCGTACACCCCCTCGGCCAGACCGGGAACTACCCCCTGGTAGACACCCGGCGACTGCTGAACAATCGAGATTGTAGAGGTAATGCCGCCCGTCGATGTTAGCACCAGGGCAGTCTGTAGCAGATTCCGTGGTGCGCCTGCGTTGTCCGTCGACTCGACGCGCACAGCCACGTCCTCCTTGCCCGAACGCGGCGCACCAGGAGTGAAGGTCGCCTGTAAGCCCGAATGCTCGCCCTGGGGCATCGTCCACCCCACCATCTGGCCGACAAACTGCGAGAAGAGGGGCCAGCGAACCCAGTCGGTGGCCCAGCGCCCCTTCGCGTCCGACGTCCATGCGACCGATCGCCCCAGCCCATACTGCCACTGTGCAAGCAGCGGGTCGCCTTGCGGCGATTTGAGCACCATGTCGGCGTTCGGTTTGAGCGTCGCGCCGTCGTATCCCAGCAGGTTTGGCAGGGTGGCAGGGTCTAGCCCCTTGAGGATGTCGCTCTTTTTAACGACTTCAGGGCGCACTGATCCCTCGACGAAATATGAGCCTGTGAGACGCACGGTCTCTTTGAGCACCATATCGGGGATCTTCTTCACATCGTCCGCCGCGTAAAATTCGCCGCCCCCTTTGGAGGCAAGGTCCTTCAGTATGGCTCCCGCGCCATCTCCCGCCGCGAAGCTCGACAAGGTTATATGGTTCTGGTCCATCGCGTTCAGCAGGGCCGTAAAGTCCCCTTGCTGGGTCCAGCCGTCGCTCAGCAGAATGATGTGCTTGAGCTTGGCGTTAGAGGCTGAAAGCGCGTCGATTGCCGACTGTAGTCCCGTGGACATATTCGTGCCACCCTGCGCAGCCACCGGGGCCAGGCTCTGCGACACTCCGTCTGCCCTGAGCGCACTCATCGGCTGGAGGTTGGCAAGCCAGTGCGGCGTCTCGTCGAAGCTGACGATGCCCACCTGGTCCGAGGAGTTCAAGAGGGCCGTCGCCTTGTTGATGGCATCTTTGACGATCTCGATCTTGCTGTCGCCGAATTCGGTGCGCATAGATGGGTCGAACTGCTGCTGTCCGCCGCAGTGACATTTGCCCATACTGCCCGACTTGTCCACGACAAAGGTCATCGCGATCGTTGCGCGCTGCTGGGTCGTGCGTACATCCATGCTCACGGGCAGTACATCTTCCAGCGGTGAGCGCAAGTAACCCCCCGCGCCATAGCCGTTCTCCCCGCCGAGCATCACCAGACCGTGCCCCTGGTCGCGGACAAAGCTTTGCAGCGTTTGTTGCGCATCAAGGCCCAGCGCTGCCGATGAAACGTTAGACAGCACCACCGCATCGTACGCGGCGAGGTTTTCTAGCTTGCGCGGTACGCCGTCCGGCGTGACCACCGCTGCATCTACACCGCTCGCTTTCAACGCACGCTGCAACGGCTCGCTGTCAGCAGGCTGGGCGGCCACCAGGAGGACCGAAGGCGGGCGTTGCACGATGCTGAACGAGGAAGCAGTGTTGTTCTCGCTAAAGGTGTCGTCGACCGAGTCGACGTGAGCTGTCAGCGTGTGGAATCCAACTGCTCCCGCTGTCAGATTGAAGGTGACTACGTTATCGCCTGCCGTCAGACGAACGTCTTGCCTGCCCGCAGGCGCACCGTTGTCTTGCAGCGTGACGGTGGCCTGCCGGTCGGAGGTGCTCTTCAACAACACTCGCACATTATAGCGCTGCCCACCTGGCACCTCCTGCGGGCTCGCAACCTTATCAACCGCCACCTCGTTGCGCGACTGCCCGCCAAGAGGCACCACCGAGAGCTGTATACCGGAGAGGGCAGCCGAGCGCGCCATGTCGGCGGCCCTGCCTGCTGTTTCAGCGCCGTCGGTTAGCAGCACGAGCCTCCGAGCGCCGCCTTCAGGGAAGAGCGCGGTCCCTATCTGGATCGCTTCGCCTATATTGGTGGCCAGGCGCGCGGGCGTTTTGCCCACAGGTTGCCAATCTGTGCCTCCGGCGACCGCCCGGTCGACCACAGCGCCCTCACCAAAGAGCACGACGCCCGCGCGATCAGCAGAACCCATGCCCGCGATGGCGTGTTTAACATAATCGGTAGCTGCTGTTTCACTCGCCTGGGAGATACTCGCCGACCTGTCAACCAGGAAAACCACGTTGAGCGGGCCCTGGCTCGATACGAACTCCAACCCGGCAAGCGCCAGCACTACAAGCGTCACAATAATGGCTCGCAGCAAGGTGCTTGCCGCAATACGGCCTTTGTCCCTGGGACGAGCCCGCGCGCTCAGGACGCCCAGCCATATCACCGGGGGCAAGCTGAGCAAGAGTATCATCAACCGGGGCTCACCCAGATCGAAAGGTAGGTTTTGCATCATAGACCTGTCGCCTCCATCTAACGATGCTCGGCTTTGCGAATAGCCCGCCGAGCGCGCGCCTCGGCGATAGCGCGGCGTAGAGCAATGCGCTGGGCGTAGAACCATTCAACCAGGAGTACAAGAAGTCCCACGGCAGCGACCTGCGGCCATATTTCGCTGCGATAATCGGCCAGAGGTTCGCCGGCCTTCCCGGGCGCCGCAGGTTCGGCCCGAGGCATGCCGGGTCTGCTATTGGGCTGCAACACAGCCTCGTCGTGCGAGAAGAGGTTCACCGTAAATGCCTCCTGCTCAACGATCTTCCCGGCGGCATATTGAGTAACATAGTATACACCGGGCCGGCTCGTCTCAGCGTAAGCAAGGCGAGGCGCATGGGTGACCGGGTAACTCCACTCTTTGGCGGACGGGTCCTCTACAAGCACCTTGTCGACTCCAGGCAGGCTCGCATCTATAAGAACGACGCTGCCCGGTTTCACCGTCACAGGTAGCCCCCCCGTCGGGTCGGGCAGCAGAGCAGTCACAAGGTTGCGCATAAGCAAAGGGAAAGCGGTCTGCACGGGCAGATCGCTGCTGTGGAGGTCAAAGGCAATTATCGCGTACTTCCTGGGTGACGTCGTGTCTGCGGTTATGAGCGGCCCTTTATCACTGCCGAGCACCACGCGGCTGCCTTGCGCGGGGTGCAGCAACATCGCCTGCTCGACATGGAGGCCCGAGAGGTCAACGTACTTCAATAGCGGGTCACGCCCCGGTACCGCATTGGCAGGCGCGCCAAGCGCCGACAAGGTGCCGGCTGCCGCCACAGGCGACGTGATCACGCCGCTGACTGCCGCAGCGAACGTCCCGCTGCGGGGAGCAAGCATGAGCAGGTTGCCGGATGGCAGCGCCTGCAGGGTAGAGGTGAGTACGTCGGCGTCGAGCACTGTGAGGTCGGGTGGCGCACCGTTAATAGCAGCGTCTGCGCGATACGCCTGAGGCGACACTTTGTAGAGGGTGACGTTAGGCAGCATCGACATAGAGAGTTCCAGAAACTTGTTGCCCCCACTCACGAGCAACACGGCAGCAGGAGCGCTTGCTCGATTGACCGTCCAAGCGGCGTCGTCAGACCCGAGCGCGTCGGCTCCTGCCAACCGGGCTTCTATAACACGTCCGGCCAACGGCACATCCTCGACGACCACTTCCTGGGTCGCGCCCGCTCCGACACTCACGGTGCGCGCGCTCCACAACTGGTCATCGACGCTCAGGTCGACTCGCCTGCTGACCGTCACAGGGTCCGAGTTAGTGACCTGCACAAAGAGACTCAACCCGGCGGCACCCGCCTGGTGGTCGAGCGAGAGTGCCGTAATGCCCTGGTTCGATCTAAGGCTGCCGACAGGCACGAAGCTTACCTTGCCTGGGAATGGCACCGCCCCGACCGAAGCATCAACGGGCGCGAACTGGCCGTCGGAGACTATGTATAGCGTGGGCTCAGGCATCTGCGCTGCAAGCGCGCGGGCGAGGTCTGTAGCCTCAGTCATATCGGTGCCCGCCTGCTCAACCTGAAGCGCGGCCAGCACTGAGCGAAACTTTGATTTATCGGCGGTCGGGGGCATGGCTATCTGGGCGTGCTCGGCTGTGGTTATAAGGGCGAGCATGCCACCGTCAGCTATATTTCCGACGATCTTTTCGGCTTGCTCCTGCGCCAGTTTCAACCTCGTGTCAAGTAGACCGCCCTCCGAGGCTCCCATACTCGCAGATACATCCACTACCACGATCGCGCTACCTCCGCTCGCTTTCGCCGAAGGCACCCAGGGCCTTGCCAGCGCCAGGATGAGAAGAGCCAGCGCAAAGAGTTGCAGGAGGAGCAGCCATGAGACCTGCAGCCGCTGCCAGAGTGAGTTGGCTTCTCGGTCGCGGGTCAGCGACTCCCACAGGTAGAGACTGCCCACCGGCGCGCTGGGACGCCTGAGCTTGAGCAGATAGAGCGCCACAACCGCCGCGAGCAGGGGGATTCCTGCCAAGACAGCGAGTGGCGCGAAGAGACCCATCCTTCGCTAACCGGCCTCTTCAGGCGTTTCATCAACTACCGAGGAGACCACAGCATCTGTCGAGATCCCATCGGCCTCACCGTCAAAGTTGAGGATCACGCGGTGCCGTAACGCCGGCAGCGCTGCCACCTTGATGTCGCGCATGGCGACGTTATACCGGCCGTCGAGCAGCGCCATTATTTTGCCGGCAAGGATCATCGTCTGCAGGGCTCGCGGCGATCCGCCGTAGCGAACGTACTTTCGTGTGAGGCTGGAGGCGACAGGGTTGTCGGGGTGGGTCGCCTGCAAAAGTCGCACGGCGTAGGCGGTGACATGCGAGGCGACAGGCGTCTGCCGGGCCAGTCGCTGCATCGCGATGATCTCGGGCGAAGTCACGACGGGGCTGACCTGGGGCTCCGTGCCGGACGTGGTCCGGTCAGATATAGCGATCAATTCGGCGGAGGTTGGAAAAGGGACGTTGAGCTTGAAGAAGAAGCGGTCTAGCTGTGCTTCAGGCAGGGGGTAAGTTCCCTCCATCTCCAGCGGGTTCTGTGTGGCGAGCACGAAGAACGGTTTGGAGAGGCTGTAGGTGGTGCGTGCTACTGAGACCGTCCCTTCCTGCATAGCCTCCAGGAGCGCAGACTGTGTCTTGGGCGTTGCACGGTTGATTTCATCAGCTAGGAGCAGGTTCGAAAAGATCGGGCCGGCCTGGAAGTCGAAACTCCGGCCTCCATGACCGTCGTCTACAAGGATATTCGTGCCGATGATGTCAGCCGGCATCAAGTCGGGTGTGAACTGGATGCGACTGAACTGGCAGTCCATGACGCCCGCCAGGGTGCGCACCAGCACGGTCTTGCCGAGCCCCGGCACACCTTCGAGAAGCGCGTTGCCGCCCGCAAGCAGGCAAACCAGGACTTGGTGGAGCAGGTTTCGTTGTCCCACAATCACTTTGCCCACTTCCTGCTCTATCCGGAGGGCCTTATCGCGAAACTGCTCGGGAGTCATCGCCGGAGGCGGCGCTTCGTCTGTTGAGCGCGCCTTTCCCGAGCCCATTTCTACTCCTGTAACTACCATATGCTGCTCCTCGGTTGGACGAGTGGATTGTGGATTGTGGTTGGTGGTTAGTTGTGGGGCTACGCTTCTAACAATTATCCACTATCCGCTCGTCCTCGCCACGCTTACTTGCCCAGGGCCGTAAAGTAGTCCTTCACGTACTGCTTGGCGTCCGCCGGGATATATGTGTGCTCCAGCGCATCCGTCGACTGGTTGGCGTAGTTTCCTATTGCCGACTTGTATGGGGTGTGCAACGGCGTCAGAGCGCCGGGTCCCTGCGGCTGGCTTACGCCCGTGTTAGTCCCTCCACCAGCTCCTACTCGCCCGCTCTGCCCCCCTGGCGGACCGCCACCCGGCTTCTGCGGGGCAGCTTCTCCACCCTTACCTGTGTCGGGATTGCCCAGGTTCTCGTCCGCAATGGGCTGCGGCACATATATGCTATCACTCCCCGTCGGAGTAGGTCTCCCTGCTGCTCCGCCCCCTGATGCGGCGCCGCCATTACCTTGCGGGTTAGCTACCTGGCTGATCGCCCCGCTCTGCCCACCGACGGTGCCGTTACTTGGCGATTGGAGAACGCCCTGCTGTGATGTGTTCGAGCCGCCCCCGCCCGCGCCGAGCTGACTACCTTGGCCGGGCACGCCAGGGGCCCCCGGCGAGTTCGCAGTGCCCGGTATCTGCTGGCCGCCTGCATTGCTGGGGGGGGCACCAGGCGCTCCCGGCAGGCCGCTCGGGCCAGGAGTGCCGCTCTTGGCGGGAGAACCGCCTGAAGAGGCTCCACCGTACGCAGGCACATTCTGGCCTATCCGTGGCCCAATGCCGCTCACCGGCTGCTGTTGGGCACTGCTGTCTTGACCATTCTGTGCGTTTGCTGCAGGAGTCTGCGCCCCATTGCCGGCGGCCCCGTCAGGCATGGCACCTGCGATCTTGCTCGCTGCCGCATCATGTCTTCGAAAGCCGACCTGCTGCGGTCTGGTCACTCCCGCTGCGGTCTTGGCGATGCTCTGACGGCCATCATCAAGTTTCGACAGCACAGCCTCTATTGCCAGGGAGCTCTGCCTTCGCGCGTCAGCATCAGCAAAGCGCTCACCGGCCGCCGACCAGTCGCTCCTGGCGGCGTTGGCGTCATGCTCGCGCAAGGCTTTGGCACCGTCGGCGAGATCAGAGGCAAGTTGCACGTCGCCCGTGGCGGCCTGTCCACTTGCCCTGTCGGCATAACCGGCCATTCCCCGCGCGCGGCCCGTAGTAAACTGCTCTACGGTGCCCGCAACCGAGCGAGCGGCGTCGGCTGCCTTCCCAAGGTCAGTGGCAGCCTGCGAGTCGCCGGGCGTCCAGTTCGAGTTGGCTTCAAGGCCGCTCTCGATCTGTCGCGCAGCACCTAATAGGCCGTCGAAGCTGGACGAAGGAGCAGGTGAAAGCTGTCGCAAAGTCTCTTCTGCGTCGGCAAGCGCTCCCAGGCCGGAGGAGGCGTCGAGGTTCGGTGCCTCCAGCTTTTGCAATAGATTGTCTAACTCGGCTGCCACCTTTTCTCGCGTAACTCCGGGCAAATCGCTGCGCGCTTCAAGATCCGCCTTGAGCGCAATTATCTTTGCCACCTGCGACTGAATGCCCTGCCGGACCACATCCTGCTCGCTCTTTACAAGTTCAAGCGAGGTAGGCCAGAACATTGCCACAACCAATGCCAGCATAGCGCCCGACATAGCAGCGGTGGCACGGCGGTCGAGGCGACCGCGCAGAGAGGATGGGTAGCGCCTACTCGCCCGCAGCGCCACAAGCACGCTATAGAGGAGAGGACCGGCCAGACCCTGGCGGCTCTCTCCCGCGATGGGTCTGCTGCATATCTCCACGAGCGTGGCGACCCGCTCGTCGAGCCCCAGGGCACTATCGAGGAATCGGGCCGCACGCGTATCGCTGACGTAGTGCCGCCGCGCCCTGAAAAATAGCGCCAGCGCCCAGCAGACAAAGGGTAGGAGAACCGGCCATGCAGGCAGCCGTAGCAGAGTCAGCCTATAAAGACCTACCCAGAGAGCCGAAACGAGCACGGGCACCCACACAGTCTCTACGGCGATTTGCAGGCACCAACGACGGCGCAGTCTGGCGCGCGCCTGTTTGAGGGCCGTGCCCACCTCGTGGAACCCTTCGTTCCCACCGAAAGCTGCAAGCGCATCTTGCATATGCGAAACCAACGCGACGTTGCTCCTGGCCTTATCCGGCCTGACTCACATAGGTAGAGTTACTGCCTCTATTATAATCTACAGTGCCGGGGCAGGGCTAGTTCATTATTCCGAATTCCGAGAGCCGGGACTGATTGGAAGTTAGGTACCAGGCAATTGCTCTGATCACAGGAGGGGACTTCCCTGATACGGCTTCATGGACCTTTTAGCCTCTGAAAGAAAAACAAACCAAGACCCTGCGGGTTTTGGTTTGTTTTGGAAAGAAGCCCTCTCCCCAGGAGGCCCATGAAGCTGCACTTGGACGTCCGCGCATATAACGCCTGCCCACAGGTGCCACGATGCTCTTTACGGCTCATCGGCCCGACAGCTTCGCGGTCACTCCCGGCCCGACGCTAGCCGTGTGGGCTGTTGATGTAACCATGCTATACGCGTCGGCATGCGAGGTCTACGGGCATCTTTTATCTTTCGCGGCGCGTAGATTATAATAGTTGCAGTGGCCGTGACCCCTGATCGGGGACGTACAGAGGAGCAAGCTTGGAAATCTTTGGCATTGGTCTACCGGAAATAATCATGATCGGGGTGGTTGCTATGGTCGTGCTCGGCCCTGATCGCCTCCCGGAGGCGGCGAGGACCGTGGGCAAGTTCGTGGCCGACATCCGCCGAGCCACCGAGCCCGCACGCAGCGCCTGGAGCGAGCTTACCAGCGAAGTGACAAGCATAGCGACTACCGTAACAGGGGCCGCAGGCACAGCAGCCTCAGCGACCACGGTCTCGGGCAACCCCTGGACCATCCACCCGATCATGAAGGATATGACCGAAGAAGAGAGAAAGCAATTCATGACGGACGGCGCTGTGCCCGAGCGCATTGCCGCAGACCTAGCCCAACAAACGCTCGCTATGAGTTATGGCAACGGAGCCGGCCCTGCAACGTCTTACTTCGACCTGCCTGCACTCGATTACCCCATGCCTTACTCTGAGATGGCATACGAGCCCGCGCTCCCTTTCGCCGAGCAGGAAGATCTCGACTACCCTGCACCAAGTGTGGAGGAGCCTGAAGAGCCAAATATAGGCAAGGGTTAAGGGCCGTCAGGACACCGTGCCTGCTCTGCCGTGATGTACGGCTCCCGACCGTGCGCGTTGTACTCCCAGGTTTAGGGAGCCAGCAAGCCACTTTGCCAGTCTCGTAGGGCCAGCGCCGTGCTCTCGAAAGCAAGGTCCGCCCAGGGTAGTTCTTCCATGTCAAAGAGGGCAATTTCGGTGGCTTCAGGCGTAGTTGAGGGCTGGGGGCTGCCTTCGCTAAGCTGGGCGAGGTAGACAACGTTCACTACAGGGGCGTTCGGACGTGAGTAGACACCGAGTAAAGCGGTAACCTCGACTTGGCACGCGAGTTCCTCATACGTTTCGCGCACTGCGGCCTCAGACGTGCTCTCGTCCCGCTCCTGGAAGCCGGCAGGATGCGTCCAGTAGCCTAACCGCGGCTCGATCCCGCGGCGCAGAAGCCACACTTTGCCGTCCTGCACGGGCAGCGTGCCACTGACAACTTTAGGATTGATGTAATGTATGTGCCCGCAGTCAGGGCAGACGAGACGCGGCCTTTCTTCGGTAAGCAGCAAGATCTCCTGCAGGCCCGATCCGCACACCGCGCAAAAGTTGAACTCCATCCTTTCTCCAGGCCGGCATAAATCTGTGAGTAGCGACGCTCCAACTCACACCGACCACACCATTATTCCGGCATAAGGCAGTGCTGTCAACCTGTCCAGACGCGCACGCAGGTGGGTACCGCAACTAAGACACGCCACAAGCCCTTCACAGATCTCTACAGTCGCGGTTAGCGTGCCTAGTGTAATTTTCAGCTACCTCTTGGCGAAAGAGCGTGGTTTGCAAAGACAAACAAATCAAGACACTCAGTGTTTTGACTTGTTGTCCCTCTTTCAAAAGCTAAAAGGTTCATGAAGCTGCACTAGCATGAGGAGTTGAGGCGTGCGTACTTTGTCGCTTGCTTCACTGCCTACCTTATAGTAAAATTATTTGGATGATACATCTCCCATTCTCTCGGAGCGCGCCTTATGAGCGCTTGCGGCACGCGCTTCATGGGCTTTATGCCTCCTTGCAGCTACAGGAGCCGCCTTTTGTCTCTTCAATCCTCTAGTTATACCATGTCGCAATCCAGTGACGGCTATGCACGCCAGCCGTTCTGGGTTCGCCAGCGGGTGGGCATACTGCTCACTCTCATCATGGTTCTCG
>JALYYZ010000106.1 GCA_030945985.1 Chloroflexota bacterium | reverse complement strand
GTTCCAGTTCTGCCTTTCTTCTTAGACGAGGGGAGCGCTACAACGGAGAGCGTGGATCTCCGAGCGGCACATGCAAATCCAGTGGGCCGGAGGGCTGAAACTCGCCGGCGTAGCCCCGCCGGTGCAGTTCTGCGAAAGAGGCGCCGGTCTGTCGTGCCGCCACCATTTGCTCAGGATCAACGGGCATACCAATCGGGTTTGAGGCAAATTCCGGCGACGTACACATCCAGTGGCTTGACTCCTGCCAGGTCCCGAAGTTGTCAGATTGCAACTCGACGCTGTTGCCGTCCGGGTCCTCATAGTAAAACGAGGTGGTCATGCCATGATCGAGACAAGCGTGCGGTTCGATGCTCAGGGTTTTCAGACGCGAGTAGGTGTCGAGCAAGGCGCCCATCGTCGCATACTCGAAGGCACTGTGATGGATGCCTGTATGCATCAACTTGTCAGGGTCCTCCCTCAACTGTGGTGAGGTAAGCAAGGCGAGGCGATGGTTGGCTTCGTCATTGGTGAGCCAGGCTCCGCCGGGAAACTGGTATGCCGACTTCATGCCGACCACCGTGGCGTACCACTCGATCATCTCTTGGAGGCGCATCGTCTTCAGGTTGATGTGGTGCAGAGTAGGACGAATGACAGGAGCGTTCTCAGATAAGTGTGACATACCCTTTCTCCTTTATATCTAAGCATGTTTCACAGGATTGCGAAGCTGACCAATCCCTTCGATCTCGACTTCCACTATGTCTCCTTCGCGCAAAAAGAGGGGAGGGGTACGTTTGAAGCCCACCCCTGATGGGGTGCCTGTGGCGATGATGTCCCCAGGCTCCAGCGTCATGAGGGAACTCAGAAACGAGATTGCAGCTGCCACCGAAAAGATCATATTGGCGGTACTATCGTGCTGTACCACCTGCCCATTCAGCGTGGTGGTGAGGAGCAGCGACTGAGGATCGGGAATAGCCGAGGCAGGCACGATCCCAGGTCCCATCGGTGCAAAGCTGTCGAGCGCCTTGCCGGCCATCCACTGGCTGGTTTGCATTTGCACATCACGCGCGCTCACATCGTTCATGATCGTATAGCCAGCTACATACCGGAGCGCGTCCTGCTCGGAAACCTCTTTGCAGCGCGTTCCGATAATGACCGCTAACTCCCCTTCATAGTCGATCTCGCTGCTCACGCGAGGTAAGAAGATAGGATCAGTTGGTCCTGTCAAACTGTTGCGGTATTTGGCGAAGAACATGGGAGCGACAGGAAGCGCTTGTTGGGCTTCAGCCGCGTGATCACGATAGTTCACTCCCAGGCAAATAATTTTGTCGGGGTCGGGAACGGGGGGACCAATCTCAACTGTCTCCAGAGGAATCAGACCCTTCTTAGCCTCGAACCGCCGCCCCGCCCAGGCAAAGATATCGTCCAGGTTCTGATGTTCCCGCCTGAGTAGCTCACGCACCGAGAGCGCCCCTTCCCGCCTGTCGTGGTCGCGCCACTGAGAAGCACTTACATCGAGTAATTGCCCTTCGTGGGCGATACCTGCACGCCAGTCAGCATCAGCGCCACGGTCTCGGTAACTCACAAGCATCATCTGGAACGCTCCTTCTTCCTACCCTGTGCCTTTTCTTGGTCAATCGATCCTCAACCTTTGCCAGCACATCAGCGTACCCTCTTCTTCGTCTCCATAGACAAAGAGCACAAGAATGTGCTACATTATGCATAATGTATAATGTAGCTGTCAAGAGGCAGAGAACGAAGAACGGAGCGTAAAACGTGGCGGCATCATCGGGAAAGGTCAGTACGAAGACCCCGCTTACAAAGCTCACGATAGCAGAGCAGGTTGCGGCTGCTCTCAGGCAGGAAATCGCCACGGGGCAACTTGCGGCAGGTACCAGATTGCGGCAGGTCGATCTCGCTCAACGCTTTGGGGTCAGTACGACGCCGGTTCGCGAGGCATTCGGACTGCTTCAGAGTGATGGCCTGGTACAGATCGACACACATCGAGGAGTGACGGTTTTCTTGCCTAGCGTCCAGGATCTTATTGAGCACTACGAGATTCGGATGGCACTGGAGATGCTGGCCGTTGAGAAAGCCGCCGAGCGCTTCCAGGCCGAGGATGCGCCGCCACTCGCAGCTATCCTTGGTGAGATGCATGCAACCACCGATCCAATCCTCTATGTGGAGCGAAATCAACAGTTCCACATGAGATTGTACAGGCTTTCGGGGCGTTCACGGCTGGTCACGATGATCGGGGAATTGCGGTACGCCTCAGACGCCTATCTCCGGCTCTATGCGGCAGCCGACGTTCCCGGAGATGCTCAGCGTCTTGACGTGGAGCATCAGGAGATTCTTGCCGCCTGCCAGGCCGGTGATCCGGTTCGTGCCGCCAATGCTGTACGCCGGCACCTTCAACAGACAGTCGCACGTGTAATAAAAGTGCTTGAGCAGCGCGGGAAAGCATAAGCATAACCTTGCTCTAACGGCGCTGAGCAGACCCCAGAAGGAGAAGCGCATATGACCAAAACCGGTACAGTCCACACCGAAGGCGCAAACATAGTCTATGATTATGAGGGCGCGGGCCCTCTGCTACTGACCATCGCGGGTGGCGGTGGCGATGCCCACCGATACGCGCCACTGTCGAGCTTTCTTGCCGATGCGTATATGGTTGTCAATTATGACCGGCGAGGCAACGCGCGAAGTACAGGCGATAGTTCAGCCGACCTGGACATGGCGCAGTCGGCCCGCGATGCAGCTGCCGTGATCCGAGCAATGGGCGCAGACAAGGCATTTGTTTTCGGCAATAGCGCAGGCGCGAACATCGGCCTCAAGCTTGCTGAAGATATTCCTGAGGTGATCACCGGATTGGTGGCGCATGAGCCGCCGGTCATGTCGCTCCTCCCTGACGCTGAGATATGGCAAGGCTTCGTGCAGAGAGTGCATGAAACATATGCCAACCAGGGGACCGGCCCTGCTATGAAACTGTTTGCAAGCTCCCTCGTCGGCTTCGACGCCCCTCCACAACCTCCGCCAGGGGCGGGCAACAGAATTGGTGGTGGACCCAATATGGACTTCTTCATGTCGAGAGAGTATCTTCCCATTAGCACCTACGTGCCCGATCTCGACGCCATCTCTCGGAACCACGTATCGGTTGTCATGGCGGCGGGGCGTCGCAGCGCGGACGCCTACTATGCACGCACAGCTCGTCTTCTTGCGGAGCGTCTGAGCTGCCGATATGCGGAATTTCCCGGCAATCATATGGCGTTTATCAACGATACTGAAGCCTTCGCTGTAACACTCCGAGAGGCATTGCAGGGGTTGCGTCAAGACGCAGCGCTGACCGGCTGATGAGCTGTTGATGAACAGCGGAGTATGACCCGGCAACAGCTACATAACCAGGGATTGGCCACAAGGCGCTTCGCCAAAATTAACCGGCTTGTCCGGTGGTTGGGTGCAGTGCAGGCGCAGGATTGTTGCATTAAGCCCCTTTACGCTGCGGACGAACAAAGAAGCGGCCTGCCTGGGCCGCTTCTTTGTTTTGACAGATAGTTCCTTTGAAGCCATGCCCGATTATGGACGTAATCTCTCCGAGTTCGGCAGACCCAGATAATCCCTCATGCGTGTGAAGTGTAGGTAGAGAGGGTCCTGTGGACTGATCTGGGGCAGCACGCGCCGAAGCTGCTCTCGGGCGGCATCTCCCTGGTTGTCCAGCACCAGGCCGAAGATGTACTGGTAGACCAGCGTAGGCCTGTCGCCGAACTCCTGCATGGCCTGCGAAGCAACCTCAATGATGGTGTGCGCCTGCTGCAATCGACCCAGCGTCACCATGTAGTCGTAGACAGCATCCAGGGCTTCCGTCACGGTGGCTTCGACTCGGGTATTCCACAGGTGCTGCTGTATCGTGGCGGCTTCCTCGAACTTCTCCTGGCGGCCCAGGTTGCGCGCCAGGTATGTCATATTACGGTAGTCAGGCGTGAGGGCGATCACTTGCTTGATGTAGAACTCGGCTTCGGTGAGGTTCCCCTGCCCGTCGTACATAGCGTACAGTGCACCATACAGGCTGCTCGCGAACGGGTATTGCTTCACAGCATCGAGCAGCATCGTCTCCTCGCCCGCGATGTCGCCGGCCAGTCTCGCCCGCAGCGCATTCTCGATGATATCGTCTGTTTGCCGCACCATTTCGGGCGTCATCCCGGTCTGCGTGAGAGCTACCTCCACTGGGGCAAGCAGGTCCAGTCGCAGCCTGCCAAACTCGTAAGGTATCTCCACAAAATGGTCGGTTCGCGGCCGCTCCTTCTGGATCAAAGCATCAACAAGCTCCATATAGCCGAACTGCCGTAGCGGCTCTATTTGGGTCTCCGTATTGCCCAGGTCGTTGCCGTTCCCAGAGCATAATCAGCTACTTTGGCGGCGTGTCCAGGGACCTAAAGTTCAGGTAGTTCCGGCTTACGGCTGACCAGCGAGCGATTCGCGGCCAGTGTGCTTGCGAGGGTTCCGCAGCCGTCGCGATAGGTGGATAGGATTAGCGATTGGTCGCCTGTTTCGATAGCACGCAGGAAAGTATCTACCTGCTCATGGTACCCGCTCGTCTCATTATGATAGTCGATCTTTTGTCCGTCCACGCTGCCCCGCACGGTCCACTCGTCAAAGACCAGTTC
>JALYYZ010000253.1 GCA_030945985.1 Chloroflexota bacterium | reverse complement strand
CCTTTGAGACCTACCCCTTCCCCTGGCCCCCAGGCAAAGAGCCAACAGACGATCCACGCGTACAGGCCATAGCAGAGGCAGCACGAGAGCTTGTAGAGAAGCGCGACAGGTGGCTCAACCCTGAAGGGGCAAGCGAGGCCGAGTTAAAGAAGCGGACGCTAACCAACCTGTACAACGAGCGGCCCACCTGGCTGCAACTAGCCCACAAGAGGTTGGATGAGGCTGTGCTGGATGCTTATGGGTGGCAACATGATATAGGTGATGAGGAGATATTGGAGAGGCTGCTTGTGCTGAATTTGGAGAGGGCGGCTGGGGTCGGGCCGGAGGACGACGACAGCAAAGCTGAGGAATGAGGCATGATGCCTGGTGATACGCTAAAATTCCTTGGGAGCGGATGGATGTGCCTGGTGCCCCGATCCATGATGTACGGCGACATGCGCAACGTTTTACCTCTTTAGGAGATATTGCAATGATTGAGCCCGAGCCGGAAGTCCAATACATTTCAGATGAAAAGGGCCATGTGCTTGGCGTAATAGTGCCGATTAGACTGTGGCGTGAGATGCTGTCCGAGCGCAAGGAAGTATTTAAGCTCGATAATGAGGCCATGCAGCGCGTGAGAATAGAAAACGTCGAAGTCGAGGATGACCCGCCTGCATCTGAGGATACCCCAGCTTTGTGGGATGGAGCAACTGCATACCCTTTCTTTGGCCCCTCTCGCAGCCTTGAAGAGCTGGCCGCAGAGCAGGGGGTCAGCCCCGTAACCGACTTTGATACTCTTCTCGGCGATTTCTGGCCTGAAGATGAGCCTGCCGAGGAGTTTGTTTTGCCCCTCCGGCAGTGGCGGCAAGGCAGACAGTTACGGGAACCTGCCCTGATGCCTCTCGTGTCGTTGCTACATCGGCATAACGTCGCCTTTGTGTCTCTATGAAGCCATGCGGATAGCAAGTCGTCAACACTTGTTAACAGACAAAGCGAAGGAAACGTATCCGAAGAGCGGCCATAACCAGCCGCAATGGGCTCTGAGGCCACAACAGGCGCGGGCTGCCGGAGCCGAGTCGGGGCATATTCTGCGGGCATGACTTGCATGCTCAGCCAAGCTCTCGCGCAACCAGCTCTGCTAGCTGTTCGATGCTGGGCGCGATACGGCTGCCTTGTCCGCATATGCCCCAGATCATGTTGTTTAGCCAGCGAATATCGTCCGTTATGCCGAAGCAGGCTTTTCCCAGCGCGTACATATATCCAAGCTCGGCGCTCGTGCCGGAGTCGTGGTCGGGGCCGGTCAATAGGGCAACGCAGGCGTCGCACTTGCTGAGCGCCTCCACGTCTGCCTTGAATAGGCGCTCGCGCGACTGCATTGTAAGCTCACTCAGCAGCCCGGCATCGCGGTGCGGGAGAAAGGTCGCGTAACCTCTTTTCTCGACTGCTTCCGCTACCTGTTCCAGGTACCGGCGCTCATGGGTATTGAACAGCGGGCCTGCAATATAGATGAGCCGCATAGAGGGTCCTTACTGCAAATGTGCTATCTGTTAGCCGCGCTGTGGGAACCGGCAATATGGATGAGCCGCATACAGGGTCCTCACTGCAGATGTGCTATCTGTTAGCCGCGCAACAGCAGACTCAGTTTTGCTGAGGGGAGTCACCTGACCACGATGGCTGTTCCTCGGGCCGCCTGTCGATGGCGCTGTGTTTGCGTACGATAACCTTCTTTGCCGCGAAGGTGCCCAGTTGTAGGACGGCCCACACCTTGACGACCTCATCGGGGGTTGCGGCCTGCTCGTCAAGCGCCTCCTCGAGGATTTGCATGGTGCCTGCAGTCACACCTGCTCGTTCGTGCTCACGGGAGATGTCAATAGCACGACTTAGCACCCTGGCGAGAAGCAGGATGCCATTTGTGAGCTTATCCGGCTCGCCGCCCAGATCCTGTCTGTTGCTGCTCATTGGTCCAACCTTCATCGACCACCGGGATTTCTGCGCAGCTAACAGGGTAATCTCGGGAGAATCAGCACTCTGGCTAGCAAGAGATATGCCATCTGTGAAGCGCTATTCGTCGTTGTATAAGCGCGTGACCGTTCCTGTTGCATGCCTCTCTGCGCGAAGAGAATATGAGAAAGCGACCTCTCGGGGAAGAATGTTTCTTTCCCATACAACAAATCAACACACGGAGTGTGTTGATTTGTTGTCTCTCTTTCAAAAGCTAAAAGGTCGCTGCAAGCTGCACTAGCCACCGAGTCTGCCTTACTTTGAGAGCGGGTTGGGAACCAGGTCCTTGATCGGCTGCCGGTTCAAGAACCCTACGACGGGGCAGTTGATTACAAAGCCGGCTGAACCGTACGGTGCGCCGCCTGGGCCTGTAATCAGGCCGTCAACCGCCAGCTTGAGGATCTGGTTCTCGTCGTTCTGCCTGGTATTCACGCCCTTTGCGATTGCTGCGGGCGTCCACACTCCCACCTGGGCGTCCCAGAGGGGACTGTAGGCGTTGGCGTGCCGGGGGTCACTTTGTGTGGGAAAGTCGCCCTGGGTGTTGAGCGAGTCGCCTCCGTTACGTAAGGCGGCTATCATATCTGTATTGTCGGCGCTGGCGTCCTGGTCACCGTACGCATCGAGGATGTTGTGTGCAAAGCCCTGCGCCTGTGGGTTGTTCTTTCCGGTCTGGCCGTTCGCGAAGGGGAAGATGCGCTCGCGGGCCGAGCCCAGGAAGTCATCGCCGCCGAGGAAAGGCGATTTTTGCAGCAGAGGCACGAACGTAGCGCGCTCGAGGGTGGCCGCCGTCGGGTCGGATGCCTCGGTGCTGAGGTAGATGATCGGCTGGCCCGAGTCGAAGCCGCGTATAAAGAGCATGTCGGCCTTTTCGTTGCCCGCAGTGAGGTCGACGCTTAAGACACGGTCGGAGGTGTTGGTGTGGTGTGTAACGTCGTACGGCCCGTCGCCGGTCGCCACGATAGGCGCGTTATAGACCACGCTCGAGCCCTGGATGCGGATGAAGGGGCTGTACTTCGCATCGCCCACCGCGCCGGGCAAGGCGAGGTCAGCAGGGAAGCCGGTCATTCCGGGCTTGAGGATACGTTGTGGCGAGAAATCGGGTATGCCCTGGAAGTTGACTACGGCCTCGTTGAACTTGTTGTCGGCGGGCACGCTCAGGGTAACTTCCTGCACGCACTGGGGGCAGCCGATTGCCATATTCGCGAGCTTGGGCGCGTAGTTCGCATCGAGGTCGTGGGCCAAACCGAAGTCGGAAGCGTCGGTAATAAGGAACCAGACCGTCTGCCCGTTGAAGCTGCCCCTGTGGAGGGGCATCGCTACTACCTCTTTATTCAGATCGACTAATTTGGCGCTCTTGATGGTCAGTTTATCGGCTGAGAGGTAGCCTGTTGTGGGGCCGGACGATGTTGTAGAGCCCTGGGATGCTGCCTGTGGGCCGGCCAGCGCATTGCCCGCGAATGATGTTGAGCCGGCTGCGGTTAGCGCCACGGCGCCCAGCAAAAGAGCACGCTTGAGGCTCGTCGAACGGATAGTCTTCATGTTCATCCTTTTCTCCTTGTGCGAGATAAGTTGTAGGAAAGGGGTTTTTGCGTGGCGGCACGGGCCACAGCTACTCCCCGGTGTTGCATGCTATCTCCTCACCACAGGATAGCGACGATTGGCCGAACAAGGGACTGCCGCGTGGAAGATCCTCCAAACTTCCGGGTCTCTTTGTCTACCCTTGCTGCCGGCGAAGACGGCTTACTTGCCGCTTGCTTCCATGAATCAGTATAGGTTCGACATATTACGCCGGTATTACATGGCTGTAGGCAGGGTTACAGCTTTATCGAGTCTTTCACTCTGTCGCCAAGACCCCTGTATGAGACATGGGGCATGGCGACCGTACGCAGTGGGTGTGTTGAAAGTTGTATAGTCCCTCCTGAAGCGGTATACTGACGGGGACAAGCACCTTAAGAACTGAATCATGTTTGGCGGTTTCAAGGTAAATCAGTCCCTTGAGTAAAAGCATGACTGTGATCTCTGAAAGTGCGTGCGATACGGTGGTTGTTGAGGTAACACTCGCTGCCGTGCATCAAAAGTCAAACGGGCAGGAGGTGCCCAACATGAGAGTACTTCGGTGTTCAAGTGTAGAAGCCCCTTGATTTGTCAATGGGGTACCTCACTACGGATCAACCGCTTATACCAGCAGGCCGTGCTCAGCAGCTAGCTTTTCCAAGAGCGCGACGGGGTATTCCAGACCTGGTAGCTGCCTTATTTCGTCCTGTAAACGCTGCGAAGCCTGCCGGTACTGCGGGTCTCGCAATACCTCCCGTGTCGCATCCTGTATTGCCTCAGCAGTACACGCTTCCGGCTCTATTACACGTGCCACCCCCAACTCCGCGCAACGCTGTGCATTCGCCGGTTGGTCGGCACTGAGTGGAACCATCACCATAGGTAGGGCATGGCTAAGGGCGTCCATCATTGTGCCGGAGCCGCCATGGGTGATTACCAGGTTGCAGAGGGGGAGCAGTAAGTCCTGTGGAATATAGCGCTCTACATGCACATGCGCCGGTTGCGCGCCAAACTCCTGTGGGTCTCGGTTACGGCCAACAGTAACTATCAGGTTGATTGGTTCCTCCTGAAGGCCAGCCAATATCGCCGAGAAGATGTCGGTCCTGTGGTTGAACACAGTGCCGAGGGTGACATACACTGTAGGCTGCTCCTGCAAGTCCGCGACCCAGTCTGGAAGCTCTTCTTCGCCAGACTGGTTGAAACCTGCGTAGCGAAAGGTATGCATTGTAGGTGGTACAGCAAACTCAGGGTTCCACAAGCTGAGTGGGCGAGATGATAGCCACAGATAGTGATACAGCAAGTCGGCGGGCTCACGAGGCGATAGGCCCGCTATGTCGCATAGATGCTTGAGCGGCGCATCCAAGAGCTGTAGGTAGTTGGCCTGAGGAACTGATACTGGAACGGTAGCGTGGGGGATCCCTGCGCGTTCAGCCGCGACGCAGCTTGCGTATTCAGCACTCTCCCGAACCGCGACATTGGGACGCCACTCATGAAGAATGTCTATCATCTCGGGGAGGCTCCGCTCGGCCCTTTTGCCCGCGAACACATGCGCCTGCATGTACTCTAGTTGCTCTGCACGGCTCTGCGCGGCCCGTTGCTTTCGCCGCTGCCGTAGTTCTTCCTCGCTGTCGTCAATACCGGCGCGAAAGCAGCGGAAGCCCTTTGCTTCTATAACCGGACAGAAGCCTGGTGTTGAAGCGAATGCAACCTCGTGTCCTGCCAGTTGCAACGCTCGCGCAAGGGGGACCAGGGGATGCCAGTGACCGGAACTTGGTTGAGTGGAAAACAGTATACGCATTATGTTACTCCCGTGCCTACACCTTGCGGAC
>JALYYZ010000076.1 GCA_030945985.1 Chloroflexota bacterium | reverse complement strand
ATCCATATTACAGCCATAGCCTGACGGGCCTGCTTACAGGCGTGCTGGGCAACGGCCACGACGCGCTTATCCGCATCGCCAATAGTGCAGCACTGGCAGCGTTTGCCCTGTTATTGCTCTACATCTGGCGTGGGAAGTGGAAGCCCGGTTTACCCGCCTGGCAGGGTCTTATGTCTGTGACTTTACTGGCAACTATGCTGACCGACGTGATGTTGAACACACATGACTTGTCTCTGCTTGTACTGCCCGGTGCGCTCGGTCTTTCCTACCTGTATAACGCCGCCGGCTCGCAACGACGACTAATTGCCTTTTGGTGCGCGCTGCTGTGGGGAGGGTACATTATTACCTCCCTTGTATCGCCCGGCCAACTGTTGGCGATGCCCATACGGCTGGTAACAGCGCTGGTCGCGGGCGCTTTGACTCTTCTTGTAGTACGGCTGGCGTCAGGGAGAGAGGAAGAGATGTCAGGCAGCCTGGTGCAAAACCAGGGGACCTTTTCGAGAAAGAAGGCGGTCTTCTAAAGAACAAGCACCTCGAAATCCAAATGGTTTCAAGGTGTTTGTTCTTCTTTCGCAGGATAAAAGGTCCATGAAGCTGCACTAAGAGCAGTCTAAAGAGGCATTAAGGTAGTACCGTGAGCACACCTTCTACCTGTGTATAGCCATCCCTGCTTGCCGTTACAGTTATGTCCACCAGTTGCCTGGTGTACTGACTCCTCTGGCGGACAAAGTGCAGTACGGTTTGGTCCTGGCTGTTTCCATCTTCTCGGTAAAGCTGGAAGCCATACTGCTTTTCGAGCTGAGTGTGGTAGAAGGCTAACAGGGCAGCCGGTGTTTCGCGCGTCTTGTATTGGAAGTTCACCAAACCAGTGTGGATCTCCAGGTCGAGGCTCGGCGTCGGGCTGGCTAAACCTGGGATGCGGGTGCTTCTGTCTACTACCTGTTGGGCATGCGGGGAGAGTGGAATACCTGGTAACGCCGGGTAACCAGGTGCCTTTACCGCCAGACCCCACAGTAGGCCGCTGCCCGAGCAGAATATGAAGAAGGCTGCGAGCAAGAGCATGTCCTTTGCCCTGCCTGCTTTGTTTCCTTGAGACATCAGCATACTCCTTATGGTGCTAGCTTCGTCATAATGTTAGCTCCGTCGCCTTTGCATAACCTTCTCCAAGCACAAGGGCGAGCCAATTGGCTCGCCCCTATTATACGCTCTACCTGTCAGTAGCACTATACCCGGTTTAGCTTTTGGTGCGCCGCGAGCGATAGTGCTGCTGTACAACCTCTAATGCAGCTTCCAGATACCTCTTGGGGAAAGAGTGCTGGTTTCCAAGAACAAACAAATCAAAACACTCTGTGTTTTGATTTGTTTGTTTTCCTTTCCAAAGCTAAATGGCCCGTGAAGCTACATTAGAGGTATGCAACTCTTATTACAAAAGAAACAGCTCAAGACCCGGAGGGTCTTGAGCTGTTTCTTTTGTAATCTAAAGGACTGCTTAGAGTAGCAGCGATCTACGCTCTGCCTGAAGTACCGGCTTCCGAGAGCGTCTCCGGCACGGCCATGTGGACGCCTGGGCCCATCGTGCTGGTGAGGGTGATCGAGCGGACGTAGGTGCCCTTGGCTCCCGTCGGCTTGGCGCGCACTACAGCGTCTACCAGGGAGAGAAGATTGCCTTTGATCTGGTCCTCCGAGAAGGATAGCTTGCCGATACCTACGTGCAGCAGACCCGTCTTGTCGTTGCGGAACTCGACGCGACCACCCTTCGATTCGTTGATCACACGGGGCAGGTCGGCCGGGTTGGCGACGATCGTGCCGCTCTTCGGATTGGGCATAAGCCCGCGGCGGCCCAGGACTTTGCCGAGGCCGGCTTTACCGATCTTGCCCATCTGGTCGGCGACGGCTATCGCTATGTCGAAGTCGATCCAACCACCGTTGATGCGGTTGATGAGTTCGTCGCTGCCGGCGTAATCCGCTCCGTTCTCCAGGGCAATGCGCTCCCCCTCGCCGTCGGCAAAGACGAGCACGCGTATCTGCTTACCTGTACCGTGGGGCAGGGTGGCCGTGGCGCGTACCTGCTGGTCGGCATGCCGTGGATCGATCCCGAGGCGCATATGTACTTCGATGGTGGGGTCGAACTTTACATAAGAAGTCTTCTTAAGGAGGTCCACCGCCTCTCCAGGGGCGTATTCCTTGTCCTCTTCCAATTGAGCTATCGCCGCATTGTATTGCTTTCCATGTTTAGCCATCTTTTTCCTCCTAGCTCTTTACTTCTATGCCCATGCTGCGAGCGGTGCCGGCAACCATCTTCATGGCAGCTTCCTCGTCGTATGCATTGAGGTCTTTCATCTTTGTTTTGGCTATTTCACGGATCTGGTCCATAGAAACAGTGCCGACCTTGGTCTTGTTGGGCACGCCCGAGCCTTTGTCTATGCCTGCGGCTTTGCGAAGCAGGTCAGGAGCGGGCGGCGTCTTGGTGACGAAGGTGAACGAGCGGTCCTCGAACACTGTGATCTCGGCAGGTATGACGAAACCAACCTGGTCGGCGGTCCTCTCGTTGTATTCTTTTACGAACTGCATGATGTTGATGCCATGTCCGCCGAGCGCGGGGCCCACGGGCGGAGCCGGTGTAGCCTTGCCCGCATTGATTTGCAGCTTGACTATTGCGCGTACTTTTTTAGCCAAAGTTTTCTCCTTTTACTCTCGGCAATTCTATCGACGTTGCCGGCCTTCTCTTTAACAACCTGTCTTATAACCAAAAAGGTTTGGGTATAACCCCAAACCTGCTTCTAAACACACCGCAAAGCGGCGAATGTTTACAATATTGAGGTGTACTGGCGGAGCTTGTGGGCTCCTCCCTCTATCTTCTATTGTTGTGTGGTCACATGGGTGACTTCTTTCTCAGACTAACCTCTCCACTTGCAGGAAGTCGAGCTCCACGGGCGTCTCGCGGCCAAAGAAGGAGACACGAACACGGACCTTGCCTTTCTCCTGGTTGATCGTCTCGACCTGGCCCTCGAAGTCGGCGAACGGACCATCTATAATCTTTACAGCCTGGCCTGGTTGCAGTGTTACCTTGAACTTGGTGGGCGCTGTGGCCTGCATCTGCTTCAGGATGCCGTCGGCTTCGTTGGGCGGTAGCGCGGTTGGCTTGTTGCCCATACCTACAAACCCTGTAACACCCGGCGTGTTGCGTACTACGTACCAGGAACCCTCGTCCATTAGCATCTCGACGAGTACGTAGCCGGGGAAGATCTTACGCTGAACAGGCTTCCGCTGCCCACCTTTGATCTCTATCTCCTCAACGGTAGGTACCTCAACACGAAAAATGCGGTCGCTGATGTCATGGGAGAGGATACGGTGCTCAAGGTTCTTCTTGACTTTGTTCTCATAGCCCGAATAGGTGTGGATGACGTACCAGTGGCGCTCATCCTCGGCAAAACTTCCCTCACCTGTGCCGTTGGAGCTATCGGTAGCGGTGGGCGCTCCGATAGTATCGCCCGGCGTCATCGTATCATCGAGTTCTGGCTGTATATCCATAGCTTTGGTGGTAGACTTAGACACAGGCTTAGGGGTTGAGCACTCTATAGATGCTGGAGAGAATGGCGTCAAAAGTGCCGAGGAGTGCGGCCAAGAAGACGGCTATGCCGACAACGGCTATGGTGAGGTTACGTGCCTCCTCGCGGGTAGGCCATGTAACCTTGTTCAATTCGGCGGCGATGTCGCGCAGGTTGCCGCGCACCTTGGTTACCCTGCTGTTAGGATTCGCAGCACTTGGAGACGGGCTCACGGGCCTCGGTTTTTGAGCAGGGCTGACAGGTTCTTTGCGGCCAATGGAAGCCATTGTGAAGATTACTCCTTATCGACATTATCTGCAATATACCGAGTACCGCATACCGGCAACGTAAAGCGAACTGTAAATGGCACGTGTGGCAGGACTCGAACCTGCAACCTTCGCTTTTGGAGAGCGCTGCGCTGCCAATTGCGCCACACACGTAAGCAAGAATTCCAAGTCGATGTCTGGTAAAGGTTCAGACCGGACATCTGCTCATTATTATACGGTAAGGTTGGACGCGCTGTCAAGCCGAAATTTGGCTTGTGCCTACGGTTCTTACCAAGATCGTATCTGGACGTTCTGCTTCATTGCAGGCCAGGCCCGCATCAGGTCGGGCAGTTAAGACAACAAAGCACACAGGACAGGGCTCTGTCTGCATGCTTCGTCTTAGCTTGTGCCCGGCGTTGCCGCCGTGCAACTACTCTACTTTGTTTCGCGATGCACGCGCTGGCAGCGGCAGAAGCGGCAGAACTTATTTAGCTCCATACGCGTGGGGTCGTTGCGCTTGTTCTTGGAGCTTGTATAGTTCCGATTCTTGCACTCTGTGCAGGCCATATAGATAATTATGCGATCTGCTTTCTTTGCCATTTCTTTATCCCTTGCATAATGTGAAACGTGAAGCGCGCTGCTGGGCTCTTAGCCCTACTTCACGCTTTCACGTCTCACCCGTGATTCTTAGCTTACAGACCCGTTATCACTCGATGATCTTGCTGACCACGCCCGAGCCTACCGTGCGGCCGCCCTCGCGGATGGCGAAGCGGAGGCCCTCGGTGATAGCCACAGGCACGATCAGTTCCACTACCATGTTGACGTTGTCGCCAGGCATGATCATCTCAACACCCTCGGGCAGAGCAATTGTGCCGGTCACGTCGGTTGTTCTGATGTAGAACTGAGGTCGGTAGCCGGTGAAGAAGGGCTTGTGACGGCCACACTCTTCCTTGCTCAATATGTAGACCTGGCCCTCGAACTTGGTGTGAGGCTTGATCGACTTGGGCTGGGCGAGAACCTGGCCGCGCTCGATCTGGTGGCGCTCAATACCGCGCAGGAGACAGCCTACGTTGTCACCGGCGAGACCCTCCTCGAGTGTGCGCTGGAACATTTCGACGCCCGTTACAACGGTGTTCTTCACTTCGTCGTTCATGCCGATAATCTCGATCGTGTCACCGATGCGAACCTTACCCTGCTCGATGCGGCCCGTAACGACGGTACCTCGACCCTTGATGCCGAAGACGTCTTCAACGGGCATAAGGAAAGGAAGGTCGATTGCGCGCTGAGGTGTGGGGATATAGTCGTCCACCGCGGTCATCAGTTCACGAACCGGCAGGTACTCCGGGGCGTTGATATCGGTTGAGGTAGACTCCAGGGCCTTTAGACCGGAGCCGCGCACGATGGGAATGTCGTCGCCGGGGAAGTCGTACTTGCTCAGCAGTTCGCGGATTTCAAGCTCGACAAGCTCAAGAAGCTCGGGATCGTCCATCATGTCGACCTTGTTGAGGAAGACCACGACGGAGGGCACCTGTACCTGGCGTGCCAGGAGGATGTGCTCCTTGGTCTGGGGCATAGGTCCGTCAGGGGCCGACACCACCAGGATCGCGCCGTCCATCTGAGCGGCCCCGGTGATCATGTTCTTGATGTAGTCGGCGTGGCCGGGGCAGTCCACATGGGCATAGTGTCGCTTGTCCGTTTCGTACTCAACGTGACGGATGGCGATTGTGATACCACGCGCGCGCTCCTCGGGTGCGTTGTCGATCATGTCGTAGGACATGAACTTGGCCTTACCCTGCAGGCCCATCACCTTGGTGATAGCGGCCGTGAGGGTCGTCTTACCGTGGTCTACGTGGCCGATTGTGCCGACGTTGACGTGAGGCTTTGTCCTTTCAAATTTCTGCTTTCCCAACTTCGTTCCTCCTAAAAGATGATGCTCAACCGGTTTTTAGTCAAGCTATTTGATATAGGTTCCTGCACTACAAGATAACAGTAATCCAGCGTTTATCTGGAGCCCACGAGCGGGTTCGAACCGCTGAACCTCGTTCTTACCAAGAACGCGCTCTGCCAACTGAGCTACGTGGGCGCGTCGCCTAGACCCCAAAGGTTTCTCGATGTGCCGGACCTTTGTGCTGTCACTCTCCTGTGGCAATTAGCGCACCTGACTTTGCACTTGTCGATCTCAGCGCAGATAGTCGTCCAACTCCGCCCTGACCGGATCAGGTCCGCGACGTTCTTGCGTTTACCGTCGGCGATATGATCAAACTCTAGAACCACCGGATCAGCTTCGCCGCAGTCAATGCAAGGGTGTGTGAGAAGGTACTCGTATGTAAGCCGTGTGTTGCGCCTGGTCGCCCATCGCTGCTGTTCTCTTACGCGTTCCTTGCGCTCGGGCGAACGATTCAGATAAGACTGCCGGTCCGCAGCTTTTCGGCAGGGCTTGCACTGGTCCTGAAGACCATCCCACGCCGTCCGATTCTGCTGAAACTCCAACTCATCTTTCTCTTGTTTGCAGCACGAGCACCTTTTCATGTTACCTACACAAAGTGTATATCTTGCGTGGCATTTTTGCTCTTTACGAGCGGTGGGCAGAGAAGGATTCGAACCTCCGTAGGGCGAAGCCCGACTGGTTTACAGCCAGTTCCGATTGGCCACTCCGGCATCTGCCCCTGGAGCCGACTGTCAGATTCGAACTGACGGCCTGCTGTTTACAAAACAGCTGCTCTACCACTGAGCTAAGTCGGCATGCCACGCAAGGCGATAAATTGTTCAGGTACCGTTCCTTTATTTGCGCACATTTTTGCAAAGACGCAGCCCAGGACCGCAAATCATTATACAGCACCCACAGGGTAGTGTCAAGCAGATTTTGTGCCGGCGGAGACGTGCCCTTAGCTCTCTTTCCAATGGAGAACACCCCGGATTGTTGTGCTTTCCACGTCTACCGCACCGGTCGTTGGGGGCCGTTTCGGCCCGTTTGTATAGAACCAACGAGTCTACCTACCTCTGCTTTCCATAGCTTGCTGTTCGCGTCTACAAGTAGCTTGTGAGTGGCGTCGGGAACTCGACGTCCCTCTTGGGACCTGTCAGGCGGCTGTAAATAGTTGCGTTCTATTCCGAGGTTACACGCGGGTCCATAGCATCGTGCGGATCACGGTCAGGCGTGAAGTAAGGCAGGACTGCCTAAGGTGAGTTGCTTCTATTGATACTGCGGCGGAGGCTGCAAAGAAGAGACAGATCAAGACCCCGCAGGGGTCTTGATCTGTCTCTTCTTTTTTATTTTAAGAATAAACAAAAGAAACCGTGTGGGTTTCTTTTGTTTGTTCTCGTTTTATTCTTGAGAAGGGTGTTTATTCTTGAGAAGGGTGTTTGTTCCTGAGAAGGGTGTCTGTCCTCGCGAGGATTTGAGGGGACAGGCGCTAGCCCTTGAATATGTCCTTCAGGGCAGCCTCGCTGGTCGGGAACTTAAATATATACCCTAGTGACTGTGCCTTTGCGGGGATCACTCGTTGGCCGCCTGTTATGATGTCTGCTATGCCCCCGAGTGCCAGTTTGAGCGCAAAGCCCGGCACAGGCATAAATGAGGGCCTGCCCAGGACTTTACCTAGCGCCTTCGAGAACTCTTTGTTGGTTTGCGGCTCGGGCGCGCTGCCGTTAATGGGCCCTTTTGCCTGGCTATTCTCCACAGCCATCAAGATCATGCCCGTCAGATCCTCGACATGGACCCAGGAGAAATATTGTGTGCCGGGCAGTACGGGGCCTCCCACGAACATCTTGAAGGGGAGGGACATCAGCGGCAGTGCGCCCTCTTTCTTGTCCATGACGATACCTGTACGGATCATCACCGTGCGCACGCCGTACTCTTCGGCCTTTGAGGCTTCACGCTCCCATGCCTGGACCACCTGCGCCAGAAAATCGTCTCCGGCAGGCGCGCTCTCGTCCAGTTTGCGGCTATCCGTCATACCGTAGTAACCGACGGCCGAGCCGTTGACCAGCACCTGGGGCTTTGTTTGGGCTCGCCTGATTGCATCCACAAGGCCGCGCGTGCCCTGCACCCGGCTGTCCATAATCTCTTGCTTGTAGCTCTCGCTCCAACGCTTGCCGAAGATATTAGCTCCAGCGAGGTTCACGATGGCATGGGCACCGTCTATATGCTTTGCCCAGTCTCCGCCGCCTCCGGGCTGCCAGGCCACGTACTCTGCTGCCTCCGGCAGCGTCCTCTTAGCCTGTTCGGGACTACGTGTAAATACCACGACACTATAACCGTGCCTGGTTAGCTCTTGAGTTAGCGCTTTGCCTACGAGTCCGGTTGCGCCTGTGACTATTACCCGTCTGTTGCTTTGCATCCATTTCTCCTCAGTGTCTGTACTGGCTAGTAGTATACGAAAATATTCGTTCCGGCTACCCAAGAACAATACGCGCGGGAAGCCTGAAAGGTGCGAATCAATCTAGCGCCTCTTCGTTTACCCTGTAGAGATTGGGAATAGTTACGTTGGCTAGTACCCCAGCAGCTAAATAGTGGGTGTCTTGTTGCATTATTGCTCATCGCAGATGAGCAATAATGCAACTATCAATACTTTGCTGGCGAGGTACTGGGGTATGTTTGCAAATACCGCCCTGTGACTAATGAACATTTACAAATAAATCATCATAGAGAGCAGATGACTGGCGAGACCCAGAGTTGTCGCCTCACGCGAGGCTGCTGCTATGCATGAAGGACGGTCACAGCTTACGCGCGGCTACTGCTGCGCATGGCAGATGACCACAGCAGATCCATGATGATTATTTTGTAAATGTTCATTAGTCACACGGCGTTCTCCACCTACAGAGTGCTATTTGCAAACACGCCTTGCTGCGCGGATCAGTGTGCGATCACTATGGTTCGTCGAGCGAGGGTCAGAACTCAAAAGAAGAAGCAGTTCACAAGCCTGCGCTTTGTGAACTGCTTCTTCTCTCTTTGTCTATAGACCTCGCCGACGAGGCATCAGGCTCCTATGCCTACGCTGGTCTGCGGCTGCTCTCGGGGCAGGAGTGGAGCGGGGTGTGCATCAGGCTCCTCGTCATGCTCCACTTCGCTCAGACCCAGGCGGTTGTAGAGTGCCTTTAGCGGCCTGGGAGCCCACCAGTTGTACTTGCCCATCAGTCTCATGGTTGCGGGCACCAGTAGCATACGCACCAGCGTGGCATCGACCAGTACGGCCAGGCTCATCCCTATGCCTATCAGCTTCACGAATACCACCTGCCCTGTGGCGAATCCCAGGAAGACGAGCACGAGGAGCGCGGCGGCGCTGGTGATTATCGCACCCGTTTTCTGCACTCCCAGCGCGACCGAGGATGTTGTGTCGCCGGTGCGGTCGTAATTCTCTTTGATACGGCTCAGGAGAAAGACCTCGTAGTCCATCGACAGGCCGAAGGCGATGGCGAAGATCAGCACGGGATTCGTGCCGTCTATCGAGCCGAGCGCCTCGAAGCCGAGCAAGTTGGAGAGGTGCCCGTCCTGGAATATCCACACGATGGCCCCAAAGCTCACCGATAGGGAGAGGATATTGAGCACCACGGCCTTTAGAGGTACCACCACGCTACCGAGCATAAAGAAGAGTATCACAAAGACCACCGCGATGATCAGCCCGATAGCCAGCGGCATACCTCTGCCCAGGCTGCCGAGGAAGTCGATCACGATGGCTGGCGCGCCGCCCACCTGCGCAGCCATTCCCTGGGGCGGGTTCACGTTACGGATAGCCTTTACAAGGTCCATGCTTGCCTGGGAGTTCCAGTCTCCTTTGTAAAGCACGGATACCAGGCTGAAGTCTCCTTTAGAGAACTGGGACGCTGCCCTTGCAGCCGGGGGATTAGCTTTGAGCGCTTGTTCAGAGTAGAACGCCTGGTACGTAGCCTTATCCATACGCGGGTCGATGTTTACCAGGCTATCGACGCGGGTCACACCATCTATTCTGGCTATAGCCCGAGTGTAGTCGTACAAGGCTCCTATACTAGCGGCGTCGAGGGCAGCTTTATCTGTGTGGACGAGGCTCTGGATGGGCGTGGTCTCGTTCTGTGGAAAGCTGCTGGTAAGCACTTCACTGACCACACGGCTCTCGCGGCCTGCCGGTAGAGCGCGGGCATCGGCGATTGATAACTTGACGTGCAGAAAAGGTATGCCCACGACTATGAGAGGTATGAGGGCAACTATAAGTACGAGCGTGGGGCGCTGCATAACAAAGCGGCTCATGTTGTACCAGAAGCCATAGCTATGCACCGTGCCCAGAGGCTCCTGCGTCTTACCACGGCGAAAGAGCGGCCAGAGTGAGAGAGCGTTGACGCGAGTACCCAGGAGCGCCAGTATAGCCGGCAGGATAGTTATCGCGGCCAGCATCGCCACCAGTACTGCGGCCGCCCCGCCCAGGCCCATGCTCTTCAGGAACATCTGCGGGAAGACCTGCAAGCTGAGGAGGCTTGCAGCTACTGTGAAGCCGCTGAATACCACCGTACGCCCGGCGGTCTGCATAGTTTTTGCCAGCGCGCCAGGCACATCACCGTTCCGGCGCGCTAGCTCTTCGCGGAAGCGGCTCACTATAAAGAGGCTGTAGTCTATTGCCAGGCCCAGGCCGAGCATTGTAATTACGTTTATGGAGAAGATCGACACGTCGGTGAAGTCGGTCGCCAGCCGTATAATGAGGAACGCGCCCAGGATCACCATGCCGCCGATTGCCAATGGGAGCGCTGCGGCTACCAGGCTGCCGAAGATGATCACCAACAGCAGAGCCAGCACAGGGAAGGTCATCATCTCTGCTGTTTCGAGGTCTTTGCTGACGGCGTCGTTGATCTCCTCGTTGATGGCAGGCTCGCCACCCAGGCGCACCTGCAACGAGCTATCCTTGAGTAACGGGCGGATAGTATCGAGGGTAGCTTTGTTCTCAGCATTGTCGTGTGTGGTGAGGCCGATTACGGCGTAGGTACTCTTGTTGTCGTTGGAGACAAGCACTTTGGCGCCGGTGCTGTAGAAGCTGGTGATGTTGCCCACGCCCTTCTGCCCTTTGACACGGTCGAGCGTCTTGAGCACCGCCGCGCGGTAGGCGGGGCCGGTGACGGTAGCTCCGTTCGTGGAGGTATAGAGCGCGATAATCGAATTTGGATCACGGCCCAGCTTCTCCGGGATGGCGTCCATCAGCTTTGTAGACTCGGCATTGGGGTCATAGAAGCCGCCCCCTTTGAGCTTGCCGAATACGCTGGTCCCATAAATCCCACTGGCAACCATGAATATGATCCCCAGTAGGAGGACCAGCCAACGCCGCCTGTAGGTGAACCTGCCCAATGCTGTAAACATCATCTTCTCCTTATAATTTTGGCTCTTTGCCTGCGTTACCTTTGTTTGTTTCCCTTATTATTGCCTCACCTTACGCAGTTACTCCCGAATTCAAGCTCCTCATGCGCAGCGGTCAAGCGTGAAATCAGGTCGAAGAACTGCATAAGGTGGATTTGGTGACTATCTACGACGTGTATGGCTGCAACGCTGTGGCGTCAGGCCGCCTTAGCCAATGCTCGAGGGCATCTACGAGGGCGTCGATATATCGTTCCTGGCTCTTGCCGCCTTCCATAATGAAGCACTGCCTGAGAGCTCCATCGACCATGCTGAAGGTGAGCAGAGCAGCAGCCTCGGTGTCCAGCTCCGGCCTGAACACTCCTGCCTCGATTCCTTCATCAAACAGGGCCTTGATGGCCGTCTGCACTGTGTTATCACCTGTTGTGCTGTACATCTCGCCCATAAGCTCGGGTGATAGACCCATGAGCTGCACCATCTCAGTACGTTGAGCGCATACCGCGAAGGTTGCCTCTATTAGCGGGCGGGCGCGCAGGTGGTGGGGGATAAATGTGATCTCGTGAGCGGACATGGCACGCAGGAGTTCTACCTGCCAGTTGTCCTTGACGGCGTTCAGCAGCTCTTTCTTGTTCTTGAAGTAGAGGTAAACAGTGCCCACCGCCACACCCGCTTTTTTTGCAACCTCTGCCATCGTGGTCGACTCGTAGCCAACCGTAGTGAAAAGGTCCCGCGCGGCCTCAATCAATGCCTGCTGCTTGTCAGGCTTCTTGTTGGGGGCTGGAATTTCAACTGGAGTGTATGATGTCAAAGTGCCGGACTCCTGGCTATTACTAGTTACAAATAAAACGAATGAACTTCATTCATTATACGTGATATTGTTGAGGAGTCAATAGGTCTAAGGACCGAGTTTGCACTGATCTTGCTGAAATCAGCTGCTGAGCAGCCGATGCCTGTGCCTGTTACCAGGAGAAAGCCAACACTCTACCGCAAGGCAGCGCTAGAGCTAGACTTACTGTGCGGGGACTTTGTGCCGGCAGCCAGGTTGAAAAGAGGCTCTAAGTCGGCTATAATCGCTGGGCACGCGCCCGTAGCTCAGTCGGATAGAGCGCTGGCCTCCGAAGCCAGGTGCGGGGGTTCGAGTCCCTCCGGGCGTACAAGGGCTGGGTATTGACTGTTGAGACTGCGACTCTATGCAGTCTCAACCTTTGCGTTAAGTTGCTTGTTGTAGGATAGAACATCTGGCGAGGCTGTTTGGGATTGCGCTTCGCGAGGTTTGGTTGCAGATTGTGAGAGTGGACGATCCTTGGCATGGTGAGGCTAGATGTCACGCTGCTCGTGGACGCAACACCAGAACTGTGAGTTGAATGCCTTACAGCATAGACTCAGCCCCAAAAGGGACTGCTAGCGTCAACGAGGTTTGAATAGTAGCTGCTTTACGTCCGAGTTGGATATCTGGATGATAGTAGGGCTAATATTTTGCGAAGAGCTCACCTGAAAAATTGTATCGCTTGCGGTGCGGTCTACCACGTAGACCTTCGCAATCGGGTCGGTGAGTGGCGATTTTGGAAACGTTGCCTCTAATAGCACCTGAGTAGGTATCAGGCTACCACCGCCTAATTGCTGTGGCAGCTGCGGGTATAGCACCTGTTGGTACATAACGGCGAACTGAGACAAAAACCAGGCTACAGCCAGGGCTTTCCCTAGTAAAACAACCGCAGGTGGTGCTAGCCGTACTGTTTGCCCGTCTACGGTCGCAGTATTGCTGAATACTCCGCTATCCCAGTAGCCTGGTACTATATGGGGTAATATAATCCAGAGGCCCATCAAGACGTAAACAGTAAAGATTGCTGCCGCGAACCTGAGCCAGCCCTCAAACAATGTTGGCAGAGGAAATATTATACCCAGCGAGGCCACTATAAAAAACCGTGCTGTCAATACAAGGCCGGAGGGCAGATAGTTTTTCGGTCGTTTCCACGCCTTAGTAACCAGGTAGATAAGAAGTGTGATTACCAGGGGCACAGCCGCTGAAGTGAATACCGGGTTGCGGAAGAGATCTGACCAAGCTACCTGGAAATTGTACTGCTCCGGCGTGGGTATCGTCGCTGATACTATGGGCCCGGTTAAGTCTTGCAGAAATCCTGCAACTATATAC
>JALYYZ010000025.1 GCA_030945985.1 Chloroflexota bacterium | reverse complement strand
ACAGGTCAGCAACCCGATACAACAGCGGGCTCGCTCCTCTTTACCCAAACAGGCAAAAGGCTCGGCGGCAGGTTCTTACAATACTGGCAGCAGAACGGCGGATTAGCTCAGCAAGGCTACCCGATCTCGGACGTCTTCAGTGAGCGAAGCGCTCTCGATGGTAAGACCTACCAGGTGCAATATTTCGAGAGAGCCGTATTCGAGGCGCACCCGGAGAATGCAGCGCCCTACGATGTCCTCTTGTCGCAGCTAGGCACCTTCCGGTATCAGGCCAAATACGCTGCAAGCCGTCCCACACCCGTGTCCACGATACTGCCCGCGCCTACACTGCAGGCCGCCACAGAGCAAGCCGTGACGGTGACACTCCGGGAGTGGGCCATCGACATCAGCGGTCCCATCAAAGCAGGCAAGGTGAATATCACCGTGACCAACACGGGAGGGATGGCGCACAACCTGACGATTGCGAACAGCTCGGGTGCTATAGCCAGGACCTCTAACTTCAGATCGAGCGACGGACCGCAGACGCTCATCGTAGATCTGACGTCCGGCACTTATACCTTCTACTGCTCGCTGCCAGGTCACGCCCAGCGTGGCCAGACGACGCAGATCGTGGTGAAGTAGACCTTGTAGTACTCCCCGAGCAGATCGTTTTCCACATCCTGGTTGTGTTTGACGCAGCCCCTGTGAGCAAAGTAGAATGCGGCCCTGAACTGTTTATCTGGAGTTTTGCGGGCAGAAGTGCTTTGCCATAGGGCTGGCTGGTGGCTCACTCACAAGGCGATGTTTACCCGAACATCGCCTTCTTGAAGACAGGCCCGAGCGGTAAACACTAGCAGGCAGGTCGCGTCAGAGAAGAGGATTAGAATAGGCCAAGCACCAGCCGGGGAAGCAGGAGGGGAGAATGGCAATAATTGCTGAGACCGAAGGGAGTCCAAGGGATACGGAGGGCGGCTTCGCGCGCTACTTTGAGTTGGCCAGGTACAACGTATCGATCGGTAGCGAGGTCATGGCGGGGTTCACAACCTTCCTCGTCATGGCCTATATAGCGTTTGTAAACCCCAGCATCCTGTCGAGCGTGCCCGACCGCACCGGGTTCAAGCTCGACTTTGGAGCTACTGTTACGGCTACGTGTTGGGTAGCAAGTTTTATGTGCATTCTGATGGGCGCTTTTGCGAGGCGACCCTTCGCCATGGCTCCCGGCATGGGGCTCAACGCAGTGGTTGCCTACCAGCTCGTAGCGGCGCAAGGGCTTAGCTGGTCGCAGGCGATGGGTATCATCGTCCTGGAAGGCATTATCATCACCTTGCTCGTGCTGACAAAGTTTCGGCAGGCGATTATGGACGCCGTGCCTGTGGAGTTGAAGCGCGCTATAGCTGCGGGTATCGGGCTCTTCATCCTCTATATCGGGCTCAACCAGGCAGGATTTGTCGCAGGCAATGCGGCGTTCGCCAAAGACCCGACTGCGCCTCCAGTGGCGCTAGGCAACTTCGGCACTCTCACCGTGCTTGTCTCGGTGTTCGGCGTGCTGCTAACGGCCTGGCTGCATGTGCGAGGCAACCGTGCGGCACTACTGGTCGGCATACTGGGGGCAACGATCTTTGCCATCGCGCTCAACTACCTGAGTATGGCCCTGGGATACCCTGCCCTCTACTCGGCCTCAACGGGCGTGGGCCTGCTGCCGTCAGGCATCGTCCAGGTGCCCGCCATGCCGCGCTTCTTCGGGCTCGACCTGGGAGCGTTTACATCGAAGGGACCCATCAGCAGCACACTCAATACCTTCTCCATAATGCTCAGCGACTTCTTCGACACCATGGGCACCTTTGTTGGCGTGGGGCTGCTGGCGGGCTTCCTCACCCGAGACGGCAAGCTCCCGAACGTTGAGAAGCCGCTGCTCGTCGATTCGCTCGGTCCTGTGGTGGGCGGAGCCTTCGGGGCGAGCAGCGCCACCACCTACATCGAATCGGGGGCGGGCGTGTCAGCGGGCGGGCGCACAGGTATCGTGGCGATCACCGTTGGTGTACTCTTCTTGCTTATGCCCTTCCTCACCCCGCTCATCGCCATTGTGCCGCCCCAGGCCACCGCGGCAGCGCTGATCATCGTGGGCTTCTTCATGTTGCAGTCTCTCAAGGATGTCGACTGGAGCAACTTCAAAGTGGCCTTTCCGGTGATGATCACCATGATCGCCATGCCCCTTACCTACAGCATCACCAACGGCATTGGCTTCGGCTTTGTACTCTTCACCGCGCTGGCGCTCTTCACCGGCTCGGCCCGCAAGGTCCATTGGCTCATGTACCTGACCAGCCTGGCGTTCATCCTCTATTTCCTAACCGAGCCTATCAAGAGCTGGCTAGGCGTGGGCTGAGCCATTTGAGAATAAAACAGTCCAACCCTGCGGGGTTGGACTGTTTTATTCTCAAACAACGTCGGACAGGGGAGACCACAGACAGCTAATCTAGCTGAGAGGCGAGTACACATCCCGTTCTCGCTTCTCCAGGAGCGGTACTACCACGCCCTCGATGAGAGCCTTGAAGTGAGCTGTATTCCGGTGCTCCTGAAGCGCAGCTTCGTCGCTATACTGCTCATAGACGAGGAAGATGTCTTCGTCGTCTACGGCACGCTGTGGCTCATACGCGTGGCAGCCCGGCTCGAGATCCCGCACCAGGGGCGTCATAGCCTTCAGCGCAGCTTCAACCTCACGGCCCCTGCCTTTCTTCACGTAGAACTTCGCCACAAGTGTGATCATGCCCTACCTCCTGAGTGTCATGGAGTGGTACAGCGTCACGGCCGGCGAACACGCCAGGATCGCTGCACACGCTATGCACGGGCACAAACGCTCAACTTGCCGGCCACTCCTCTGCACATACATATGATAAGCGAACAGGTTACCGCTCGCAACAACGCTTGACCTCTGGAGGCTCACTTTATATCCTTCAAGTCCCGTCTCAGTAACTCAATTGCGGCGCCCGAGACACCATCGGTTCGGCTGGAATAAACAGTGCCGTCCCTGTTTATGAGAAATACCGTTGGAAAGCTCGAAACGTTATAGTGATCAGCGTCCCGCGCGGTCTGGTCGTGAACTAAGGTCCATCCATAGTGCTGATGTTGCACGATGGAGCGAACAGCCTGAGGGGTATCACGGGGCCCTGACG
>JALYYZ010000435.1 GCA_030945985.1 Chloroflexota bacterium | reverse complement strand
CTGGTCTGAAGAGCCGCATCAGGGGCTTGCAGAGCCACAAGCACAAGGTGGAGAGCATAGGTCCGGGCAACAGGGTTGCCGTAAACCTGGTGGGCATAGAAGTCGATAACCTCGCGAGGGGAATGGTGATAGCAACGCCGGGCTGGCTTGAGCCTACCCAACGAGTAGATATTCAGCTACATATGCTTGCTGATGCTCCCGCCCCACTTGAGCAAAATAGCAGGCTCGATTTTTTCACGGGGTCTACAGAAACGCCCTGCCAGATCACCCTCCTCGACACCACTCAGCTTGAGCCCGGTGACACAGCCTGGGCGCAGTTACGTCTGCGCGACAGCGTGGCCCTTACCAAAGGTGACCGCTATATACTCCGCCGCCCATCACCTTCGCTCACGATTGGGGGTGGGCAAGTGGTAGACTCGCACCCTCGCAGGCACAAGCGTTTCCACGAAGAGACCCTGCAAAGCCTCGAAACATTGCAGAGGGGTACCCCTGAGGAGATCATTCTGGAGGCCCTGGGCAGTGGCACGATGGAGCCGAAAGCCCTCCTGGAAAAGGCGAGTCTCAATAACGAGCAAGGCATAGAAGCCCTGGGTAAGCTTGTAGAGAGAGGCATTGCGCTCTCGTTGGGTGGAACTGAAACACTTTCACCCGCCCATACAACCGCAAAATTCGTGATAGCGCGCGCTTCCTGGGAAGCGCTGATCCGCCGGGTCGAAACGCTGTTGAGCCACTATCACCACCACCAGCCCCTGCGGCGGGGCATGAGCAAAGAGGAACTGCGCAGCCGTCTCAGTGAAGCGATACCGCCAAAGGCTTTCCCCTATGCCATAGCCCTGGGTGTGAGCCGTGGCCTGCTTGCCGAGGACGCCACCACACTTCGCCTGCCCACGCATGAAGTGAGATATTCTCCTGCACAGCTACAGCAAGTCGAACGGCTGCGGCAAGCCCATAGCAGCAGCCCGTACTCGCCGCCATCACCCGCAGATCTCTTTATAGACGCGGAAGTGTTAGCTACGCTGGTCGAGTCTGGAGAGTTCGTGAAGATAGACGATAATCTACTCTACACCAGGCGCGCATACGACCGGTTCAAAGAGGGCGTACTGAAGACTATTGACGAGCAGGGCGAGGTAAATGTAGCCTCTATGCGCGACCTCTTCGGTACAACCCGCAAGTATGCGATCCCTTTTCTGGAGCACCTAGATGAGCAGAAGATTACCAGAAGGAAGGGTGATGTGAGGGTGAGATGGTAGTCGCAACGCAAGAACGGCTTGAGCCTACAAGTCTTGACTGGGCGCTCATTTTAGGCTCTTCCTCGGGCTTTGGGGCGGCAGCCTCGGTGGCTCTGGCCGAGGAGGCCGGGCTTAATATTTGCGGGGTACATTTACATCGGCCGAGCCCCGGCGACAGCTCAGATGAGGCCAGGCAGCGTATAGAGGCCGCGGGTTGCGAGTACCTTCCTCTGAGCCTGAATGCGGCTAACCCTGATAAACGGCAGGAAGCCATAGAGAAGTTAAAGGTCTCTCTACATGGCTCTGGCTTTCGGGTGGTACTCCATTCTTTAGCGTTCGGCACGCTCAAACCATACATAGCTGAGAAGCCCGAAGATGCTATTTCGGAAGAGAATATGGATATGACCCTCAAGGTCATGGCACACACACTTGTCTATTGGACTCAGGGCCTACTGGCAGAGGGGCTGATAGGTCGAGGCACCCGCATCTACGCCATGACCTCGTCGGGTTCCACGCGAGTGGCCCCTAACTACGGCGCCGTGTCAGCTGCCAAGGCTGCCCTGGAGTCGCACGTCAGGCAATTGGCCTATGAGCTGGCCCCGTTCGGTATAACAGTCAATTCAGTCAGAGCAGGGGTCACCGACACCCCCGCTCTACGCCGCATACCGGGCAACGAGAAATTGATCGAGAGCGCGTTAGCGCGCAACCCATTCGGCAGGCTCACCACGCCCGAGGATGTGGCGCGCTTCATTGCCCTCATGGCAAAGAAAGGCCCCGCTGCCGATTGGCTCACCGGAAACGTGCTTGGCATCGATGGCGGCGAGGAAATAACAGGGTTGTAGGGCGTTATTTACAAACATGGTCTCAACTCGGCGCTGATTGACACTGCGCGCGCGAATCAGCTACACTAACTTAGGTGAAGGTTATCCTACGGCCTCACTCTATTCCAGTTATGCCAGGCACAGGTCAGAAGGTTATGAGTAATACAGAATATAGAAACTCGGTAGCAGATGAGGGTTACGACCAGGATGAGGTCGAATACGACGAATCGTCACCGGGGCTTTTCGGTACGCGTGGAAGAACGCTCGCCCTCGGTGGCTCAGTCGTAGCTCTGCTGATCATTTTCTCGGCTATGGTTTATCTGTTGGGCAACCGTGCGAATACTGATCAGGGTGCAGGGTCGCACGCCGCCGGCAATATACAGACTATTCCCGTGATTACGAGCTCCAATCCGAATGGAGGCGCGGGCGAGGCCCCCGCCCAGGGCTCGGTAGCGCCTGACTTCCAGTGGACGGATATCACCACCAACCAACCTGTAAAGCTCTCCTCTCTGCGTGGCAAGCCGGTTTGGGTGAATTTCTGGGGCACGTGGTGCCCTCCCTGCCGAGGCGAGATGCCGGAGATGCAGAAAGCGTTCAACAAGTATAAAGACCAGATTACAATCATCGGCGTCTCTATGGGACCGCGTGACAATCCGGACCAGGTAAAAGGTTTTGTGAACCAGTATGCCTATAACTGGCTCTTCGTTCATGACGACAAATATGAAACTGCTACCCGCTATGAGATACAAGCTGTTCCCAGTTCGTACTTTATAGGCCGCGACGGGGTTATCAAAGCCGTCCAGATCGGAGGGATGACCGCAGATATGATAGAAGCTAATCTCCAGCAGATCAAGTAACGGTAAGCTCCACACTACCGAATGGAGTCGATCAATAAGACCGGACAGGAGATCATAGAAACTTATGAGTGATCCGCCAACAGGAAAAGTGCCCGTGCGGTCTGTGAAAATTAGTAGCACCACCTCGACACCAACAGGCACCGAACAAAGCCGCCCAGGTCCCGGTAACGTGCAACCTGCCAGACGAGACCCATTCCCCTATGTCATCGGTGGTGTGCTGGGCGTGTTAGTATTTGGATTGCTTGGCGTGGCATATTTGCTCAGCCAAAACAATGGCTCTACACCGCTGGGCTCAGCCAACGCAACACCACAGGGAACGCCACTCTCACCTGCGGCTATACTTACTGCAGCGGCCCAACTCACACCGGAACCTACGACCCTCGGCGGCGCTGCCCCTCGGATGCAGATCGAGCAATTCCGGGCTCTATATGATGATCCGGCCAAGCGTCCCCTTATCATCGATGTACGCGCTAAGGCTACTTATGATGCCGGACACATAAAAGGCGCCATCTCCTTTCCAGAGGCGGACGTCGACGCCAGGATAAAGGAGTTGCCCAAAGACAAGCTGATAGTTGCTTACTGCCAATGACCTGCGGAAAATGAGAGCGCCCGTGTGGCGCAAAAGCTTCATAACACCTACGGCTTTAGCTACGACAAACTACAGGTACTGCTAGGCGGCTGGAGTAGCTGGCAACAAGATAACGGCACAGACGCCACTCACTATCCAATCGAAACATCAGCATCAGCCACAGGCAGTACTCCAAACCCGCAGTTGCCTCGGACGGCTTCACCGGCTGTTGTCAGCCCAGGCTCAAAGAGCACGCCGGCTCCTGCGCCTGGTCTTACCCCAAACCTGGCCCCTGCTCCGGTGACGAACCCAACACCTTGATACATCTTTCAGAGACCTTTTAGAGAAGATCATCTAGGGGTAAGACCCGCATCGTGGCGAGCAAAAGAGAGGAAGCAAACAGGAACCCGACGGGTTCCTGTTTGCTTCCTCTCTTTCAGGAAAGAACTATCCTTCCCTGGAGAGCAGGCTGATTTCGCTTCAGTGATTACCGCTGCGGGCGGTACGGACCCGATATACGCTCGAAGTTTGGGCGGTAGCGGTTCTCGTTGTAGTCGGCAGGGTCTACACGGCGGGCAGAGAGGTCTTTGCCTGGCAGGTCGGTGTAGATATAGGCACCATTATGGTGGGCAGCCAGAACACCACTGGTGCCCTCCTTAACGAGGGTCATAACCAGGTTGGCATAGAAGATCGCCATGCGCTTATCGTATACGTCAGGCTCGCCACTCCTGAGTATGTAGGTCAGGTCTACGGGCAAAAAGCGCACCTTCGGCAGCCGCTTGGACAACTCATCCCCCAGAAACTCAGCAACATTAGCCTTCTTACGGTGGCCATAGGCGTCAGCCGAACCAACTTCAGGAACAGGCACGCCCAGATTAGCGCCCTCGGAGATCACTACTACAGAATAGCCGGAGGGGTTGCGCCTGTCCTTGTCTATAAGCTCAGCGAGACGATCTATATTACAAGGCACTTCAGGTATCAAAGCACGATCAGACCATGTGACAATGGCTGTCTCAAGCGCTGTAAAGCCTGCATCGCGTCCAAACATCCTGAAGAGCACAGTCTCGCGATGCGATCCTGCCGTAGAACGTACACGGCCTATGAACTCGGAGGCGCGGTTGATCGCTGTCTGGAAGCCTATACAGTAGTCGGTACCCGGCACGTCGTTGTCCATAGTCTTAGGTATGCCCCACACAGGGAACCCCTCCCGGTGTAGCCTGGCCGCATAGCTCAGGGTGTCGTCACCGCCGATGACCACTAGCCCGTCCAGGCCGAGAAAAGAGAGGTTCGCCAGCACCTCCGTGGTGAGGTCCACCCTGTCGTCAGGCGCGAGACCCTGGCCGTGAGAAGCTAGGTGTGCCGGCAAGTTCAGCGCTTTCACACCGGCAGGATTGGTACGAGTAGATTGGAGCATAGTGCCGCCGGCTTGGTCTATAGTGCGGGTATTTAACCTGTTCAGGGGGACCAGGTAGCCACTCTCCCAGGTAGATGGGTCAATGGCATTGAAGGTAAGCGCTTCACGACTCCGAGAGCGGTCCAGGTAAGTAATCCCTTCCCACCCTGCACGCAGACCAAGCACCTCTATACCGGCCGGTTCGGCCCGATAGACGATTGCCTTGATGGCCGCGTTTAGTCCTGGCACGTCTCCGCCTCCCGTTAGCACGCCTATGCGACGAATAGTCTTTGTTTTATTACCGGTCAAGGGCATCCTCCTGGTCCAAAGGTTGAATAAAGCTAATTGTAGCACGCAGCCGGCATAGCAGCCACTACAGTTGGGCGGATATTCTCGGAAACAAAGAAATCAAAACCCCACGGTTTTGATTTCTTTGTTTTTCTTTCTCAGTGCAAAGGGACATAGCCACACCGCGGGAACGGTCGAACGTCGGCTGTGTTATAATAGCATGCCTTATATAGAGCACATTGGAGGATTGGTAGCGTTTGAGAGAGATATTACGCCGGCCACGTCTGCCCACCAGGCAAGGCAAGTCAGCGGCAGACAAGGATCGAGAGTTCCCTGACGACATTTGGACCAAGTGTCCCAAGTGCAACGAACTCCTGTATGTCCGTGAGCTTGAAAACAACCTGCACGTCTGCCATAAATGCGGCTACCACTTCCGACTTACTTCGATACAGAGGATCGAATACCTGCTCGATCCCGAGAGCTTCAGAGAAGAAGGTAAGAACATTACACCTGTAGACGCCATTGGTTTCCAGTCTCTCGATCAGAAGTACTCTACCAAGCTCAAAGAAACACAGTCAAAGACGGGTCTCAACGATGCCCTGGTCTACGGGATGGGTCTCATAGAAGAGGTGCCGGTGATTGCCGCAGTGGTTGATTTCCGCTTCCTGGGAGGGAGCATGGGCTCGGTGTATGGTGAAAAGCTCGTACGCGCCGCTGAAATGGCGCGGAAGAAGAAAGTAGGGCTGCTCACTGTCTCCTCCTCAGGTGGGGCACGTATGCAGGAGGGCATCTACTCTCTCATGCAAATGGCGAAGACCAACTCTGCCCTCGCAGGGATGGCAGAAGCGCGCTTACCCCATATTTCTTTATTGACGGATCCATGCACGGGAGGCGTAACAGCCTCCTACGCCTCCACAGCCGACGTGGTGATGGCCGAGCCTGGCGCACTGATCGGCTTCGCGGGGCCGCGCGTGATCGAGCAAACTATCAAGCAGAAGCTACCACCTGATTTCCAGAGCGCCGAGTTCCAACTCAAGCACGGCATGCTCGATATGATAGTGCCTCGCAGAGAGCTCAGGTCCACTATCAGCAAGTTGCTGAAGCTATATATCAACACCAGAGAAGGCGACTAGGAAACAAGAACCCGGACGTTATCGCATAGCGTCCCGATGCCAGTGGGAGGCGACAGGAGAGCCTATGGCAACCGAGCAAACAAACCAGGTAAATAATGATAAAAGCAGTCAGGTCGTGCCGCCGCGCGACGCTGTGCCACCCGGCATCAGCCATCGCGATGGTAGCAATAGTATGCATAACGACACAGAGCATAGTGAGCATACAGGCCGTAGCCATAGAGAAAAGGCGCAGGTAGCTGCCTGGGAACGCGTGCAAATCGCGCGTCACCCTGATCGCCCGCACACATTGGACTACCTACAACAACTTTGCACAGATTTTGTGGAGATGCACGGTGATCGTCTGTTTGGCGATGATGCAGCAATTATCGGTGGCCTTGCTTGCTTTGATGGACAAACGGTCATGGTGATGGGCCAGCAGAAGGGGCGCTCTACAAAGGAAAACATACAGCGCAACTTTGGCATGCCCCAACCCGAGGGCTACCGCAAGGCTCAGCGCCTGATGGAACATGCGGCGCGCTTCGGTTTTCCCATACTGACCTTTATAGACACACCCGGCGCTAGTCCAGGTATGCAATCAGAGGAGCGCGGGATCGGACAGGCTATTGCCGCCAACATAATGACTATGCTTCAGCTAGATGTGCCCATTCTCGCCACCGTCATAGGCGAAGGTGGCAGCGGCGGGGCGCTTGCTATAGGTGTGGGCGACCGTGTGTTGATGCTTGAGAACTCTATTTACTCGGCGGCAAGCCCCGAGTCGGCGGCTGCCATACTCTGGCGTGATGCTTCGCAAGCAGCCGCCGCAGCACAGACTATGCATATAACAGCACCCGACCTGATGCGGTTCGGTGTAATAGACGAGATCGTCCAAGAGCCTGACGGTGGCGCGCACGGTGATCCTGCCACTGCTATCGAAGCCGTGCGGGAAGCAGTAAGCCGGCACCTGCGCACTATTGAGAAAGAGTACTCATTACGAACTGTAAAGGGTCGCAGGCAATTGCTTGAGGCACGTCGCGAGAAATACAGGCGGATAGGCGAGTACGATGAGCCAACTGCCGAGTAGAAACAGCATAGCTGCCCATAGGCATGGAATAGCTGTATCGAGATCGCGTAGAAGATATTATGCCTCTTGCCTTGTTGAGCGATCTACCACAAGCGGTGATAGATATTCACATGCATTAAAACTCACGCAACAACTTTACGAGCAACTTTATTCAGGCAACCTCATAAACATACTATAGGAGCGGAAGCACATGGATTTGTCGGGAGGCATCCGAGTTACTGGAGCAGCGAGCAAACAAGTTAACTCAGTGCTCACCAGTGAGGCCCTCAATTTCTTGGCCGACCTATCAAGGCAGTTCAGCCCCAGGCGCGCCGCTCTACTACAGGATCGCACAGACCAGCAGGCAGCCATAGTGGCAGGTCACATACCCGATTTTCTCGTAGGCACCGAGGACATACGGAAGAGCGAATGGCGAGTGGCGAATGTACCTGACGACTTGCAGATGAGGCGAGTGGAGATAACAGGGCCCGTTGAGCGCAAGATGATGATCAATGCGCTCAACTCCGGGGCGAATGTTTTCATGGCCGATCTAGAAGATTCGCTCTCGCCCACATGGGACAACGTGATAGATGGGCAGATCAATCTGCTGGATGCGGTGCGACGTACTATCGAGTTCACCAGCGCGGAGGGTAAGTCTTACAGGCTCAATGCCGAAGTAGCCACGCTCGTCGTTCGCCCGCGCGGCTGGCATCTACCCGAAAAGCATCTGCTCGTCGACGGCGAACCTATCTCAGCCAGCCTGTTCGATTTTGGGCTCTACTTCTTTCATAACGCCCACGAACTAATAGGCCGTGGCACCGGGCCATATTTCTATCTGCCCAAACTGGAGAGCCACCATGAGGCGCGCCTCTGGAACGATGTCTTCAACTACGCGCAGGACGCGCTGAAGGTTCCCAGGGGCACCATACGAGCCACTGTGCTGGTTGAGACAATCCTGGCAGCCTTCGAGATGGAGGAGATACTATACGAGCTACGCGACCACGCTGCGGGCCTCAACGCAGGCCGCTGGGACTATATTTTTAGCGCTATCAAGAAGTTTAGCCACCGCTCTGATCTTGCCTTGCCAGATCGTGTCCAAGTGACGATGACCGTGCCGTTCATGCGAGCATATACGGAGCTACTTGTAAAGACCTGTCACTGTAGGGGCGCGCATGCCATAGGCGGAATGGCGGCCTTCATACCGAGCCGCAGAGACGTAGAGGTGAACCGTGTAGCTCTCGCTAGGGTGCGCGAAGACAAGGACCGCGAAGCGCACGACGGCTTCGATGGCACCTGGGTGGCCCACCCCGACTTGGTGCCTATCGCTCGTGAGGAGTTCGACAAGGTCCTGGGCGAGCAACCCCACCAGAAAAGCCGTATGCGCGAGGAGGTGCAGACCACCGCAGCAGAGTTGCTCAACATCAATGTGCCTGGGGGCAGCGTTACAGAGGCAGGCGTGCGCAACAACATCAGTGTTGCCTTGCAGTATCTCGACCAATGGCTCAACGGCAACGGCGCGGCTGCTATTTACAACCTTATGGAAGACGCCGCCACAGCCGAAATCTCGCGGGCGCAACTGTGGCAATGGGTTCACCACGGCGTCACTCTCGATGATGGCCGCCGAGTAGATGAAGAGATGTACAAAAAGATCAGGCAAGAGGAATTGAGTAAACTGGAAGAGGCCGGTGAGGGTCACTACCGTGAGGCGTCCGAGTTGCTGGACAATCTTGTGTTGAGTAGCCACTTCGCGGAGTTCCTGACACTGCTCGCTTACGGCTTTCTCAAATAACCATCCGGTACGCTTCAACTTCATGCAAATCTTCGACATACACCAACTGCAGACGGAACAAGATAGCCGCCAGGCTGCCTACCTGGAATTCTTGCGCTCATCCTCACTGAGCGTGGGCCTTTATTCTCTTCCGGCGCAGGGCATAGATCCACAGCAGCCCCATACAGAGGATGAAGTTTATTACGTAGTCAAAGGTTCAGGCTCCCTGGAAGTCGGCGAAGAGAGTTGCGCGGTAGAGGCCAGCAGTGTAATATTCGTGGCGGCTGGGGTCAAACACCACTTCCACTCTATTACAGAGGATATGACTATCCTGGTATTCTTCGCCCCTCCTGAGTATAGCCTGAAGAGGGGCGAAGAGGCCATGCCCAGGGGTATAGAATGCAGCTTTTAGTCGGCATAATCATGGGTTCAAAGTCGGATTGGGAGACAATGCAGCACACCGCGCTTACCCTGGATGGGCTGGGGGTACCCTACGAAGTACGCGTCGTGTCGGCGCACCGCACGCCTGATCTCCTTTTCCAGTATGCAGGCTCCGCAGAGGACCGAGGACTTGAGGTCATAATCGCCGGCGCGGGGGGTGCAGCCCATCTGCCCGGTATGGCGGCAGCGAAGACAGCCTTACCTGTGCTTGGAGTTCCTGTAGAGTCGAAGGCTCTCAAGGGTATAGATTCGCTACTCTCTATGGCGCAAATGCCTGCGGGTGTGCCTGTTGGCACGCTGGCAATCGGGAGAGCAGGGGCTATAAACGCAGCGCTACTTGCCGCCGCGATTCTGGCGAACAAATATCCCCTCGTGAAGGAGGCGTTGCACAAGTATCGCGCTGCCCAGACCAAGTCGGTGCTTGACCACCCCGACCCGAGAAGCGGCGCTTGAAGAAGGTAGGAGTATTAGGAGGCGGTCAGCTAGGGCGCATGATGGCGCTGGCGGGCTACCCACTCGGCTTGCAATTCAGATTTCTCGACCCATCACCCGAAGCCCCTGCGGGACAGTTGGCCGAACATCTTGTGGGAGATTATGAGGACCTTGAGGCGCTCGGGCGCTTTGTACAGGGCCTCGATGTCTGCACCTATGAGTTCGAGAACGTGCCGAAGCGCGCCACATCGATGATCTCTGAACATGTGCCTATGCTGCCGGGACCCGAGGCGCTTGGTGTGGCCCAGGACCGCCTGACAGAGAAGAGTTTCTTTAATCGCAACGATATCGGCACGGCACCATACAAGCAGGTGGACTCGTACGCAGATCTGCGGGGAGCAGTGGCTGACATTGGACTGCCCGCTATCCTCAAAACGCGGCGCATGGGTTACGACGGCAAAGGGCAGGTCACTCTGAGGGAGCAGGCCGATATTGACAGGGCATGGACGCGCCTGGGCAACGGAGACGGCACGCCTGAGCTGATCCTGGAGGGGCAAGTGCCTTTCAGCCGCGAGCTTTCGATAGTTGCGGTACGAGGCGACCATGAGACGCTCTTCTACCCGCTTATAGAGAACCACCACTACAGCGGCATCTTACGGCTCTCTCTTGCCCCGGCGCAGGGTCAGACCGACGACCTTCAGGCGAGGGCGGAGAGTTATGCCACCCGTATACTGGATGCGCTGAATTACAGAGGCGTACTGGCTATAGAGCTATTCCAGGTTGGCGACGAGTTGTTAGCCAACGAAATGGCCCCGAGAGTGCATAACTCCGGGCACTGGACTATCGAGGGTGCATATACCAGCCAGTTCGAGAACCACCTGCGCGCGGTGTTAGGGATGCCGCTAGGCTTCACGGCAATGCAGGGGCACGCGGCTATGCTCAACATTATCGGCGAATTGCCTGGCAAAGAAGCTATCAGGCAGATACTTTCTACGCCGCGTGCGCATCTTCACCTCTACGGCAAATCTCCACGGCCGGATCGAAAATTGGGGCATGTGACGCTGACGGCGGACGAGCCGGGCCAAGTGGAGCAACACATGCGAAAACTTGCTCCGCTGTTCACAGAAGGTATCTCGCGGTGATACCTAACGTGGAGCTTTGACAGCGTTTAGCGGGCCCGTTACAACTAGCGAGCCCTTAGGTGGGAGATAACCGCTATTGGGACCGCCTTTGTAGTTTAGAGCATCGCCACGTAGCGTTTGTCGCTTCAGCACTTCCTGAGCCGAGTTGACTACCAGGTGCTCACGCTCACGTTCAGCTATGCGCACGAACGATTCAGCCACCATAGGGTCGAACTGAGTACCCGCGCAGCGCTTCACCTCATCTATAATCTCGCCCAGTGTCATACCCCGGTGGTAAGGCCGGTCAGAGGCCATTGCCTCAACGGAGTCGCACACTGCCAGGATGCGAGCCTCAAGCTCTATTTCCTCACCTTTTAGCCCATCCGGATAGCCAAGACCGTTCCACCGCTCGTGATGGTGGCGAACAAACGGCGACAGGTGCCTCAGGCCCCGTGCGGTCTCAAGGAACTCGCCTCCCAGGGCTGCATGTGTCTTGATATATTCGTACTCTTCGGGCGTAAGCTTGGCAGGCTTATGAAGTACCTGCTCAGAAATAGCAATCTTGCCGATGTCATGGAGGAAGCCCGCCTGCCTCAACGGCTCTATGCGGTGAGCTTCCATTCCGAGGTCCCTGGCAATCTCCAGAGCATAATCGGCAACTTTAGCAGCGTGCCCAGATACATAAGGATCGCGAGCATCAATTATCTTTGAAAGGGTGAGGAAAAGCTCCTCGTTGAGGGCGCTCATCGCATGGCTAGCCGACACCACTTCATGATTTGCGTGAGACAATTCCTGATTCAGGCGCTGGAGCTCACGCATACTATCTTCCGTGCTCTCCACGTATTGCTTTTGAGCATACCTCATCATAAAGATAGGCAAAGTAAATACAAGCACTCCGAGCCAACCAAAAGCTGTATAGGCCACTCCCAGGAATAAACCCAGAGCGGAAAGCGCAAGGTAGTGGCCCGCCAGCCATCTGAACTGCCCTTTCCAAACAGAAACCGGACTTGTCCGGCTGGTCAGGCCGATCGCCGTCGCTATCAAACCTGTGTCAACTATGAAGTACGCTACCGCAGCCACTCCGGCAGGCAACAGAAGCAGGAGCATATTCTCCAGGCGGAAGGGAACGTTGAGCAAGTAGATGGCAAGCGCCGGGAGCATTCCAGCAAGAACATGCGTCGACCAGTTGAAAGCCGTCTTGTACAGCGCGGCTATATCAAACGAGAGATTCCGCTGTACCGTTACACGGTGTGCCAACACTATAGCAACGCTGACAAGAGCCACACCTGGCAAGCCGGCGACAAGAGCAGCCGCAAAGTTTACGGCAACCGATACCGAGACGGTGCCCTTACCATACAGGTCTACCTGGAAGACCTCAGCAAGCACAGCCAGGGTGGCAAGTAAGCCCATAGAGACAAGATCAAGCTGCCGGTGTATGACAATGCCGAACACGGTCATCAACAGGCCCGCAGCTATTACGCCGGTAAGAAATGGACGAAAGAGCTTATGAGGTTGGGCTACCTTCTCATGCCCATGACTTTCTACAGCGCCCTGCGAAGGGGCCGCAGACGCTGCTGCCGTGCTCGATCTGGAGGCCGCAGCTTCTACGGAGAGAGGGTTCGCAGATCGGGCAGCCTGAACTGTAACAGTTACACTGTTCGCCGAGTTCGCCGAGGTCCCTGCAGCCGCATACTCGGAAGCAGCAGGTATTTGCTCCGGTGTGATCCCATCGGCGGTACGAGGACGTGGGATAAAAGTATGTACATGAGGAGAGGACAGGCGATCAACATTCGTAGGCACGTCGGCCAGATCTACGGAATGGGGCACATCGGTAGCACACACTACGCAGTTACGTCCGTTGAGTTTCGCTCGGTAAACCGCTACGTCAGCCTCATGAAGTAAGTCTGTAGAATTTGCCGCATCATAAGGAAAGCACGATATGCCGATGCTCATGGTTACGCCCACAGGTGTGCTGCTGGAGGCTACTGTGAAGCTTGCAGCTTCTACGGCCTCGCGGAGCCGCTCTGCCACGGCACGCGCTTCAGCAGGGCTTGTCTCGGGGAGCACTATAGCGAACTCCTCCCCTCCAAAACGTCCAGGCATGTCGTACTCGCGTACGTTTTGGCTTATGATGCGCCCGATACCTGATAGCACAGTATCGCCGGCAAGGTGGCCGTAAGTATTGTTGACATTGCGGAGCAAGTCAAGGTCGGCCATGATAAGGGCTAAAGGCCGGTCGAAGCGCTTGGCCCTATCTATTTCGCCGGTAAAGAGCGTAGCCCAGTGACGGGCATTCCACAACCCGGTTTTGCCGTCAGTCTGAGCCTCCTCCTTCAATTGAGGCACCATCAGTGCCTGGTACATGAGCACAAGAGGCGAGAGGGCAGGCAGCAGGAGCCAGGGATTACGCTCCCACAGAATAGCAACAACGTAACCAAGTAATGACATCACAAGGTCAGGCATGATACTCTGGATATCAAGCACTTTGGATTGTCGCCAGGAAACATTGCGCGCCAGCACAAGCGCTTGACCAACACACAGGTGGTTGACGGTAACGTACGCGCACACCGCGATCGCAGCGGAAAGGACTGGAGAAAGGGTTAGCAGCGCGCCCGAGTTGTCTTGCACCGCCTGAAAGGTCCAACGGGCCACCATACCTGCCAGGACATGCATTGCAATGTTGAAGGGCTGAATATACCAATTACGCAGGTGAGGACCCTTCACCACGCGTTCTTTTCCCCATTCTATCAGGTGGGGTATGGCCACTAGAAGCACGAAGAGTGTAGGTTGGAGGACTATAATACCTGCAAAGAAGAATACGTAATGCGGATAATACGATTGCTTGCCATGTTCAGCCTCGAACAACTGCGCGATCGTCGCAAGCACGGTGAGCGCACCGAATGTATACAGCTCCTGCACAGACAAGGTGAAGTGGAGCACCGAGAAACCGGCGAGAGCGACCGCCGCGATCAACACACTCCAAATGTAAGCCCAGGCCCGATGTGACATATCTACAAACTCCAAACAAGCAGCAGCGGGTTTGAGACCACAGCGCCGTTTTGCTGGTACAGCAAAGCGCTGTCTCGGCCCTCCCGATCGCCCATGAAGAGTGACCAGCCTTTCGAAAACGCTCTATACATTCTCATGTTCCAGTCTATGAGGGTGCTTCAGCGCCGCAGGAGAGCACGAGGTCGTAACTTTCCTGCCTGTACTGTCCCCCATATTGTTTATAGTAAAGGCAATCAGATAGATTCACAATCACATTTTAGGGGTAATGATATCTAGTACCTTTATACTAAGAGTTCTGGTTCTCTACCCTAAAATGTTTCAGCCGGTTCACCTGCGTGCTACCCGTGAATGAGTAGAGTTCCCTCGCCGATTTGTGGGCCTTGACACCATTGCTGTCTGTTGGTAGAATAACGGACCTGCTCCCCTTTAGCGGTTCTGCAGGCCCTTGTTCCTCGCAATTCTATTTTCTTCCTCATCTCCGGTCAAAAGCATGGTCCGATGTGAATACACATGGAATCCATGCCATCCTCGTCCGCATATATCAGCGCCTCTCGCAGGGCTGCTCTATATGCTTCGCCCACACATAAATAGGGTGCATCTTTGCGCACCCCTTCAATTTATTTGGAGAGCCTTATGCTGACCATAACTTTGCCTTTCAGTGTCGACGCCCTACAGGTTGCCGTGCGCCGCTACCTATCACGCCCTACGCTCTCGATAGAAGAGGTAGTGCCTGAACGCCTGACCGGAGGCGCGTCAGGCAGCCCGGTTTACAGACTTAATGTTAGCTACAGGGGCTCCGCAGAAGATTGTATAGACGCAGGCAGTATGCTTAGCCTCATCTTGAAGCGCGGGGCCAATCACAAAGGCGCTATCCTTGCGGGTTCCGCACAGCGGGAGGCATCCTTCTACAGAACCCTTGCCCAACAGTTGCCCGTCAGGACCCCACGAATGCTGCTCACTGCTGAGGATATTGTGGGCGAACCTATGCAGCCGCTTATTGTAAGCGCATCGAGCACTCTCGCCCAGGGCTGGGAGGGGTTGGGCTTCGACAGCGATTGGGTGCTAATGGAGGCCGTGACTTCGGAAGTTGTCTTCCCCCAATCATCGTGGACCGCCGAGCATTACCGTATTGCACTCTCTTCACTAGCAGATCTGCACGCTGCTTGGTGGGGCAGCCCACCTGATCCGACTGACTATCCCTGGGTGTGGATGCCCACAGGCCACCACACAGAAGGTCTGATCAGGGAGGCCCGTGAAGCCCTCATGGAGATAGGCAAAGCCTCATGGGGCGAGCGCTTCTTTCCCAAAGAGCGACTGCACGCATGGCTTATGCTGCTGGACAACCCAACGCCTCTCTTCAACATGCTCTCAGGCATGCCGCAGACCCTTATACACGGCGATTATTGGCCGGGTAATATTTCTATGCGAGCAGATGGACCCGCCGTATACGATTGGCAGTTGGTGGGTGTAGGTCCTGCTCCCTATGATCTCTCTTGCTTTCACTCTTCGTCGCGCTGGTGGTTCGGACGCCTCCCACTTTCGCTCACCGAGATGCGCAATCACTATCTGGAAAGGCTTAACGAGCAACTTGGCAAGAAAGTAGATCGCTATTGCTTTGACATGGGCATGGACGCCGCGCGTGCGTGGCGTTTCGCGGTTCTCTGGCCGACCGTCATACTGGAGCACCATACAAACTTTCAGGCGAACCTGCACCATATGCGCTCCACCGCCATCGAGCCCGCCTTTGCCTCACTGCGCCGCAGTCTGGGTTATATACATATGTGAAGTAGCTGCATGTGTGAAGTAGCTGCATTAAGAAAGCCGGCTTATAAAAAGAGAGACGACATCTTGTGATGAGGTCTCTCTTTTTAGTCCCATAACAAAAAGGGGGACACGTTACTTCTAGTGCAGCTTCATGGACCTTTTAGCTTTTGAAAGTAAAACAAACAAATCAAAACACTCTGTGTTTTGATTTGTTTGTCTTTGGAAAGAAGCGGTCTTTCCCAAAAGGTGGCTGGAAGCTGCACTAGCCTTTGACTGACCCGGCAAGCAGACCCCTTATGAAATAGCGTCCCAACAAGATATATACTATAAGGGTAGGTAGTGCGGTGATAAGCGAGCCTGCCATCTGCACGCCATAGTCCGTGCCGGCCTGACTTGCGCCGAGGCCCGCCAGTGCCACGGTGATGGGCTGCACTGCCGGATTACTATTCAAGGTGACCGCAAAGAGGAACTCGTTCCATACTGCCGTAAATTGCCATATCAGCACTACCACGAAGGCTGGTAAGCTCAAAGGGAAGACGATGTGCCGGTAGATTCCGAAGAAACCTGCCCCGTCTATCCTCCCCGCTTCCATAAGCTCATCAGGCACACCGGCGTAGTAGTTACGGAAAATCAATGTTGTTATAGGGATACCGTAGACGACATGCACCAGCACCAGGCCAGGTATAGAGGCAAACAACTTTATAGCCTGGAGAAACTGGACTAAGGGGATAAGTATACTCTGGTAAGGTATGAACATGCCGAAGAGTATTAGCGTGAATAGAAGATTAGAACCCTTGAACTTCCACTTGGAAAGAACATAGCCGTTGAGACTGCCGAGCATGGCTGAGATGAGCACAGACGGAATCGACAAAAAGAGACTGTTGATAAAACCGTTGCCAAGCTCTTTCCCCGCCGACGTATAGTTGTCGAGGGTAGGAGATGTAGGCAGCGCCCAAATTGTGCTGGTGCTTACTTCAGACAAACCCTTCAACGAAGTCACAATTGCAACATAGAGAGGCACCACGAAGAAGATGCCAAAGACAACCAGGAAAATGTATATGAAGACCCTTGAGACACTCAGCTTAGGCTTATCGCGTATGTCCGTCTGCTTTGCAAGTACTGCATCGGCGTCAGCGCTCATGTTTCCCTCTCCGCTCTGAGGTTGGTGATTAGATAAGGCACAATCACTATAGCTACAAAGACAAGAATAACCATAGATATAGCGGCCGAGCGGGCGAACAGGTCGTCTTTAAAGGCAAGTTGGAACATATATATAGAAGGCACGTCGGTATTGTAGCCCACGGTTGGGCTACCCCCGGTCATCACATAGATAAGGTCGAATATCTTCAGCGAGATATGTCCCAGGATAATTAAAGCTGACAGTATAACAGGGTTTATAAGTGGGATCACAACGTGCCTGTAAACGCCGAACTCGGTTGCCCCATCAATGCGAGCTGCTTCTCGCAGTTCGTCAGGTACCCCACGCAAGGCGGCCAGGAACATCGCCATTGTGAAGCCGGACATCTGCCAAACGGCGGCCACTATTACTGCTGGAAGCACAAGGTTTTCGTTGGTGATCCAACCAAAGTCTTTGAAGAGCCAGCGCCAGATAGTGCCGGTTACTACAAAGGAGATAGCCATCGGGAAGAGGAAGACATTGCGTAATATATTCTCGCCTTTTACCTTCTGGTCGAGGAAGATAGCCAGCAGCAGACCAATTATAAGGCACGCTACCAGGAAGCCGACGGTGAAGAGGGCGTTGTTACTCAGATCATGTATGAAGCGGCGGTCACCTGTGGTGGTGCCACCAAAGAGTGTATTGCCGAAGAGCCGCTCGTAATTGTAGAGACCGGCGAATGACCCCGCAGGGAAGCGTATAGGACCCACCTGCGGCATCACGCCGAGACCCTTCCAGTCGGTAAGAGACGACCAGGCATTCCACGCTATAAAGCCATACACGAAGAGCGCGACGGCCACGAAGGAGGGCAATACCATTAACATGGCTACAAACCGGTCACGAGAAACGGGCTTTCTCTTCCCGCGCACTGATATTACCATCGGTGCAGGCTCGCTTCGTGTAGAAGGTCTGGTTGGAGCCTGGGGTGTAACGATGTTGGTCATAGACGCTCTCCGGGCAGTAAGTGCCGAGGCACAAGGATCAAGGCAACGGATGTAAAGTGCTGTCCGGCAGTCACCTGC
>JALYYZ010000431.1 GCA_030945985.1 Chloroflexota bacterium | reverse complement strand
GCCCAGAGGAGACCAAGTGCTTCCGTTCCACTTTGCTATGTAGTTGGCATTCACTCCTCCTGCCGTGGTGAACGCACCCCCTGCGTAGACATCGCCGTTGCCGCTTACGGTTATGGCATCGACACTGTTGTTCATGCCGGTGCCCAGGGCAGACCAAACGCTTCCGTTCCATTTGGCTATAAACTTGGCACTCACTCCACCTGCCGTGGAGAAGTCACCCCCTGCGTAGACATCGCCGTTGCCGCTTACTACTATTGAATAGACACTGTCGTTCATGCCGCTACCCAGGGCCGACCACGAGCTGCCATTCCACCGGGCTATGTAGCTGGTAGTTGCTCCCCCTGCTGTGGTGAATAAACCGCCGGCATATACATCCGTGTTGCTCACAGCTATAGCATCGACATAATCGTTCATGCTACTACCAAGGGCTAACCACGTAACGCCGTTCCAGTTGGCTATGTACTTGGCGGCCACCCCGCCTGCCGTACTGAATGCTCCACCCGCGTATACGTCACCGTTGCCGCGCACGCCTATAGCAAGTACAGTGTTGTCCATGCCGCTACCGAGGGCAGACCAGGCATTGTTGCTCCATTTGGCGATGTAGTTGGCCGCTGCACCTCCTGCTTGCGTGAAGTTGCCGCCCACATACAGATAAGCACCGCTCACGGCTACCGTATAGACGCTGTTGTTCGTGCCGCTACCGAGGGCAGACCATGTGGTGCCATTCCATCTGGCTATGTGGTTGGCCACTACGCCTCCTGCCTGCGTGAATGCGCCGCCCGCGTACACGTCGCCGTTACCACCTGCTCCTAGCGCACGTACATCGTTGTTCGTGCCGCTACCGAGGGCAGACCATGTGGTGCCATTCCATCTGGCTATGTGGTTGGCCGCTGCTCCTCCTGCCTGTGTGAATGTGCCGCCCGCGTACACATCAGCACCGCTCACCGCAATCACATAGACATTGTTGTTCAAGCCAGTACCCAAAGAGGACCAACCGTTGTGGTTCCACCTGGCAATGTGATTGGCGCTTACCCCGCCTGCGGTGGTGAAGAGCCCTCCCACGTATATGTCGCCCGTGGTGCCGTTGAGGGCCATAGCATAAACAGAGTTGTCTACAGACGAGGTGCCGAACCTGCCGTCCCAGTTCTCATCTCCTGCTATCGAGGGAGATATGGCATCTGTACCTTTTGTACCTTTAGCAGCTTTAGCGGGCCCCTGTGTAGCTCCACCGGCTTGCGCTGTAGAGGAGTCGCGCAAGAAGTGTGGTATACCCGCCGAGGCGTCCATGCGCCAGCCCTTTGGATCGAGACTGCCACTGAAGCCGCTTTCCGTGTTGAGTGTGCCGTCTGTGTTGAGCATGCTCTCCAGAGGAGTTGTAGGCTGCCCCAGCGTTACACTCCCTCCCTGCTGCGTATCGGGCAACAGACCCTGGCTTGCCTGGTTAACATTGTGTTGAGCCATGGCTGTCGCCGACTGGGCCGACGTTGCGCCGGTAGCGTGTGCTGCCTCGTTCTGGGCTGCCCCGCCCATAAGGGCAACCAGGGCCATGATTGTTATGAGTAGGTGTCTCGGTTTCATTTCTTTTCCCTCTTCCTTTTGTTGATTGTGGATTTCGCTGTGTGGATTGCGGAACTCGTGTTCCTCGAGCCATCGGTAAAACGCCACGTCTGCGCGTCTCCACATCTCGGTGTCTCCCAGTGAGCAACTTCTGATTGCATTCCATGTTCGACGTTTCTCACTCTCATTAAACCCGAGGCGGGCGGCAATAGGAAGATACTATGCTATAATCACGTGATACATTTACCGTTACAAAAAGTAGTACAAGTTGCACGGACCTCTGAGGGAGGAGGTGCTTATGCACGCCATATCTACCTTCGGGCAGTGGCTCAAGCTGCACCGACAATCACTCGACCTGACGCAGGAAGCGTTGGCTGAAGCTGTAGATTATTCAGTCCAGACGATTCGCAAGATAGAAAGCGGAGAGCGCCGCCCCTCGCGGCAAATTGCCGAGAGGCTGGCACATGCTCTCAGCGTACCCCCTTCCGAGCACGAAGCCTTTATACTGTTGGCGCGCGCGGCAAGGGGCGGTGGGGATTATCCTGATTTCGTTGACTCGCTTCAGGCCGTGTTATCGGCGTCAGGTGATACACCTCCACTAACCACGCCCGACCAGTCTTCACTTCAACAAGCTCCGCCGGCATCAGCGCCGGTTTCCCTACCCGCCGAGGGGGTGCAGGACAGGTTCGCGGATAGGCGCTTACCGGCTCCGCCCACTCCGCTGATCGGACGTGAGCATGTGCTGGCTCAGGCTCGTACACTCTTATGGCGCACAAGTACCCGCTTGCTCACCCTCACCGGCCCTCCAGGTACGGGCAAAACAAGGCTCAGCCTTGCCCTTGCCGCCTCTCTCCAGGACGATTTCCAGGATGGGGTGGTGTTCGTGCCCCTGGCGACCATCAGTGACCCGGCCTTTGTGACTGTCACCCTGGCGAGGATCCTGGGTGTAGCTGAGACGGCAGGCCGCCCACTGCTGGCGGCGCTTATAGAGTATCTACGTGACAAGCAGATATTGCTGCTGCTGGATAACTTTGAGCAAGTAGTGGAGGCTGCGAGTGTGGTCGCTGAGATTATGCAGTCGGCGCCACATGTAAATATACTTGTCACGAGCCGAGCGGCGCTGCACATACGTGGAGAAAAGGTGCTGCTCGTACCTCCGCTCGGGGTTCCTGACACGGAACAGCCGCAGACGCGCAGTGACTTGTTACAGATAGAGGCGGTGGTTCTATTCGTGGCGAGAGCGCAGGACGTGCAGAGCGACTTCGAGCTTACAGAGGAGAACGCACCGGCTGTTGCAGCGGTATGCGCGCGGCTAGAAGGACTGCCCCTGGCGATCGAGCTGGCTGCCGCGAGAATGCAGTTGCTCAGCCCGTCTGAATTGCTGGCGCGTTTAGAAAGGCAACTGGCGTTGTTGACGGGTGGCCCTCGCGACGTGGCAGCCAGGCACAAGAGCCTGTACGGCGCTATTGCATCGAGCTATGACTTGTTGGAGGAGGGGGAGAGGAGGCTGTTCCGCAGGCTTGGCGTATTCGTGGGCGGGTTTACTGTTGAGGCCGCAGAAGCCGTGGCGGGGGCGGAGCTTGATGAGCTGGCCGCGCTGGTGAACGAGAGCCTGCTCAGACGCTTGAGCGATGTGGCGGGTGCGGTAGGCGGCGGAAGTGAGATACGTTTCAGTATGCTGTTGGCAATTCGTGAGTACGCCCTGGAGATGTTGGCCCAGGTTAGCGTAGCCGAAGATGCCGTGGGTTCGGCGCAGGACGAAATGAGCGAGCTGGCGAACGCGCGCGAGCAGCACGCGGCCTATTACCTCGCACTGGCTGAGACAGGCCATGCTGTACTCTATAGCGTTCATTCCCCTGAATGGTTGCTGAGGCTGGACCGTGAGCATGACAACATGAGGGCGGCGCTGACCTGGGCGGGCGAGCAAGGCGATAGAGGCGAGACGGCCCTACGGCTGGTACGCGCGCTGAGCGTCTTCTGGTATGCCCGTGGTTACCTGTTGGAAGGGCGGCGCTGGATTGAAGCCGCGCTAACTCAGGACCAGAACCAGGACCAGGAGGATAGGGCTCCAGAGCTCGCGCGTCTCCTGGCACTACAGGAAGCAATGCGGTTCGCCCAGGCTCAGCGCGACTTCGAGCAGTGCAAAGTGTTCGCGAAGGAAGCTTTAAGCATGGCGCACGCGCTGGGCCACCAGAAGAGTATTGGCGCAGCGCTAAGCAGCCTGGGAGTGGTAGCAGCGGAACAGGGCGACTACGCAGGAGCACTGGCCTTCTTAGAGGAAGGACTGGTCACTTTTCGGGCGCTCGACGATGCGCGGAACATAGCCGTAATGATGTCAAACATGGCGTTCCTGGCTTTGCACGTTGGTGATTACGAACGCGCGGTGCAACTGAGCGAAGAAAGCCTCGAAATCCACAGTGCGCGCAATGATGTCTCCTATATATGCGTTTCCCAGATCAATCTGGGGCTAGCTGCGTTGCATCAGGGCGAGTATGGACGTGCGATAGGGCTACACCAGGGTGCCTTAGAGCTGGCGCGCGAGATAGGAAACAAGCGTCATATAGCGCGTGCCCTGACGCATTTGGGGCTCTCAGCGTTACTCCAGGGCGACAGCGCGCAAGCCGAGGAATATTACAAAGAGGGCCTGCCGGTGATGCAAGATCTGGGCAATAGCTCCGGTGTTGCCAGCGTACTGGTGGGCCTGGGCACGCTTGTGGCGCGCTCCGCGCTTGTGGATCTTAGAGAGCAAGAACTTGATGTAGAGACGTTAGAAGCGCTCTCCGGTCCACGGCCCACAATTCACAATACAGCATCCGCGCTCCGCCAGGCCACACGACTAATTAGCGCCGCCAGCGCTCAGCTCGTTGCAGAGCGTCAGAGACTGACACCGGTAGAACAGGAGTTGTATAAGCACACCCTGCGGTCCCTGCGCGATGCCCAGTCTGATGCCGCTTTCTCCGTGGCCTGGTCAGAAGGGCAAGCTATGACAATGGAAGACGCATCTGCTTGTGCGCAGTTGGTATGAAGCACGGGGTCTAATCAGCCACCGACACCCGCGCCCCACCTGCCAACTCTCCAGAGCATCTTCCAATACAGGGAGATATGGTACAATCTACATAGTAGAGTGCAGCACGAAGCTGCATCAGGTAGAATGGTCCGCGAGTCAGCGATGCTTGATAGACCCCGGCTACTGTTCAAAGCCGCTGCCTAACCCTGACATGCGTCCGTCGTAAAGCGGAAGCATAGTTACCGTCTAAGGAAGTAGCCGCCTACGCTGTAAAACCAGCTGAGGGCAACACCGGGCGGGTGCATCACAGTCTACTCTCTGATAAGGCTCCGTTAGTCGAGGTGGCCGAATGGTCATCACACGGCGATATAGGGTCAAAGACAGCTGCGCCCTCTATGGTTGGCGAGGGTGTGAGATACGAGTTGCTCTCACATTGAAACACCGGGAAATACCGGGAAATACCGGAGGAAACTAGGACCCCGTAGCAGAGAGAGCACCCAGCCCAATAATATTCTACTGATCATGGGTAACAGAGTAAGTTCAGTTGTAGGTTCTCGGTCATATTAGGGTTCAAAAGAACAATGGGGCATGTCAACCCTTGGAAGCTTGAGATACTATCTAATAGCGTCGGTCCAACGGACGGGCTGAAGGACATCGCGCGCATATGAATAAATGCCTGGAACAAGAGAAAGACTCTCAAAGCTTTGACTTTCTTACCGGTGGCGGCGAGATGGGAAAACTGATGCGGTCTGTCGATTGGTCTAAAACACCTGTTGGACCTGTTGGGGCATGGTCGCAAAGCCTGAAGACAACCATCAGAATGTTACTTAGTGCAAAGTTTGGCATGTTTCTCTGGTGGGGACCTGATCTCGTGCAATTTTACAACGATTCATATAGACCAAGCTTCGGTACAGAAGGCGAGAAGCACCCGAAGGCCATGGGTCAAGCAGGCAAAGAGTGTTGGGCCGAAATCTGGGATATTATATATCCCCAGATAGAACAGGTGATGACGACAGGTGTTGCCACCCGGAATGAGGACCAGTTGGTTCCTATCTACCGAAATGGCATCCTGGAAGAAGTGTACTGGACATACACCTACGGCCCCATCTATGAAGAGTCCGGAAATGTTGGTGGTGTGCTCGTTGTTGAGACAGAGACAACGAAACAAGTCATCGATGCGCGTCGGATTAAACTTCTTCGCGATCTTGCGATTGCACTGACAAACGCAAAGAGTGTTACACAGGTATGTAAATCTTCAATAAGAGTGCTTGCTCGTGATCCCCATGACATTCCCTTTGCCTCACTCTACTTGCTCAGCAAAGATAAGAAGCAACTCCAGCTTACTGCCGGCACGGGGCTTGAAAAATATCCTTTAGCGCGACCTTCGTCGATTACTCGCGGGGGTGATAGAGGCAATTTGAGGTCTGTCTGGGATGCCCTGGAGTCCGGCAAAGCGCTTGAGGTCCAGGACCTGACAGACCAATTTGGAGAGCTTACTTGTGGCCCCTGGTTGGAGGCGATACACACGCAATATATACTGCCCCTTACCCCGCCTAATCTAAAAGAGCCCATCGGTGTTCTAATAGCCGGCGTCAGCTCGCGGAGAGCGCTGGACCGTGATTACAAAGACTTCCTGGAATTGGCTGCAAGACAAATAACATCGGGCATTGCTACTGCAACTACGCATGGATTGGAAATAGAACGCCAGAACGAGTTGGAAAAAGCACGAGCGGAAGCCGAAGCCGCCAGACAACGATTGCGTGATCTTTTTATGCAAGCTCCAGCATTCGTCGCGGTAATATCCGGCCCGAAGCTCGTTTTTGAGATTGCCAACCCGCTATATCACCAGCTAGTCGGGAAGGACCGGGTATTAGATGGAAGACCTCTCCTGGAAGCGATTCCAGATATAGAACCAAGTCTTCTAAAGATTGTTAAGAACGTTGCCAGAAAAGGTGAACGCTTTGTAGCAAACGAGCTGCCGGTCTTGTTGGATTGGGATTACAGCGGACAAGCGTATGTAAAATACCTAAATCTGGTGTACGAGCCCATCCTCGATAAGAGTAGAGCGCCAAATGGGCTTATGTGTATTGGGTATGAAGTGACAGAGCAAGTCCAAGCTCGCAAAAGGGTTGAAGAAGGTGAAGAGCGGTTTCGCATCCTGGCTAACAACATCCAGGACCTCGCCTGGATGGCAAATCCGAACGGCTGGATATTGTGGTACAACCAACGTTGGTCCGATTATACAGGCACTACCCTTGAAGAAATAGATGGCTGGGGGCGGGAGAAGGTCCACCCAGATCACATCGAACGGGTAGCAGCTTTTGTAGAAGAAGCATGGAAGAAAGGTGAACCCTGGGAATTGACTTTTCCACTGAGAGGTCAGGACGGGCACTATCGATGGTTCCTGACACGGGCATCACCTGTTCGAGATAAGGATGGAAGCGTAGTATGCTGGATCGGCACCAACACCAACATTGATGAACAGAAACGAGCGCAAGAAGCGATAGAGAGAAGCGAAGCACGCTTTAGGGC
>JALYYZ010000394.1 GCA_030945985.1 Chloroflexota bacterium | reverse complement strand
GGGCGGGGGCGGGGCCGCAATCCAGGGGTATCGACGTTGGGCCCGGTAATCGGCTCGTGGGTAGAGAGACTTGGTGGCCGCAACTTCTGGGTAGGGCCTGAGGCTTTTTTCCAGGTACACACCGCCGCCGCCGAAAATCTGCTGATGGAGGTGCGCGACAATGTACCCTCGGGGCTTGGGCTCATCCTGGACGCCCATGCCGGGGTTGGCACCTTCGCGCTCTCGTTGGCCGACCGGGCCAAGAGGGTGATCGCCTTTGAGATGGATCGCGCTTCCGTTGACAGCGCCCGTTGGACCGCCCGCGCCGGGAGCATCGCCAATGTCGATTTCAGGGTCGGCAAGGCCGAGATGCTGATCGGACGCATGGCTGAGGGAGAGAGCCCCGACCTGGTGCTCCTAGACCCGCCGCGCTCGGGCTGCCACCATACGTTGCTGAGACGGATCGAGGAGATGAAGGTACCCCGTGTGGTTTACGTCTCATGCGACCCGAGTACCTTGGCGAGGGATATCAAAATGCTGTCCGGCTCCTACAAGCTTACCTCCGCGAGGATGATAGACATGTTCCCCCAGACATACCACCTAGAGACGGTGGCAGTGCTTGACCTGGTAGCCGACCTTCAATCCTAGCATAAGCAAGAAACAAATCGGAACCCTGCGGGGTTCCGATTTGTTTCTTGCTTATCTTCTCTAACTTTGCTGTACTAGCAAGATTATGTTATAATCCGTGACAGTGCATATAGCACATGGCGCTTTGAGAATGTCTCGGGCGTAATATATTACCTTTCTGCCGCGTGGCGACATAGGGACTTCACACCCCCCTGCTGAATACACGAGGCAAGCCCATAGAGAGGAGGTGTGGTAAATTGGACACGCATAATTATGAGCTGATGTATATCATCAGACCGACCGTTGGGGACGAAGAGATCGGCGCTGCGCTTACGCGCGTTGACACGATCATCGGTAACCTGGGTGGTGAGGTCGGCGAAAAGAACCAGATGGGCAAGCGAAGGCTTGCTTATCCGATCGACAAGCACGAGGACGGCTACTATGTCGTCCAGACTATAACGATTGACCCTCAACAGATAAGCGGGCTGGAAGAACAGCTTCGCATATCGGACGAGGTAATTCGTCATATCGTGGTTGTACCGTTCGAGGCCAAAGCTCCCAGGGTTAGAGCCCGCCGCGAGCGCCCACAGCAAACACAACCGTAGTTGGAGAGTCAAGAGTTTAGCGTTGGGATTGGAGGCAGCAGATGGTACGAACCTTGAACAAAATTATGGTCATCGGCAACCTGGGCAAAGACCCTGAGATGAAATACACCCAGAGCGGGAAGCCTGTGACTACTTTCTCTCTAGCTGTCAGTCGGACCAAAAAGTCACAAGACGGGCAGACGCAAGAGGAGACCGAGTGGTTCCGTGTGGAGGCATGGGATCGCCTTGCTGAGACCTGCAACGAGTATCTCAAAAAGGGCAGCAAGGTCTACATCGAGGGACGGTTCCAGTCTCGTCAGTATCAGGATAAAGAAGGTACCACACGCACGAGCATTGAAATTGTAGCCGGTGATATGATCATGCTTGACAGTCGCCAGGGCGGAGAAGGCCAGGGCGCGCCTATGCAGAGCACAGGCAGTTCACGCGGTAACTACAATAGTGGTGATCGCCCGTCGTCTTCGGCTCCTCGTTCAGGGGGTGCCGGTGCTGCGACCGGGAATGCAGGCGGCGGAGGCGGTTTTGGCAGCTTCGACGATGACGGCGACATGGAAGTAGACGATATCCCATTCTAGCTCTTAGCTCTCCGGCCTTTGAACACAGTTAGACAGGCTGGACAGAGATCAGCTCAATAAAAGAAGGACGGAGAAATGGCCGATCAGACAGACAATATGAACAACAGAGGTGACGCGCCGGCGCCCCAGGGCAACCCTGGCGCCCCTGCTCCTCAGCAGGGGCAGGGGTTCCAGGGACCTCCTCAAGGACAAGGATTCCAGGGACCTCCTCAAGGACAGGGGTTTCAGGGACAAGGACAAGGATTCCAGGGGCCTCCCCAGGGTCCGGGCCGGCCTAGCTTTGGCGGCGGTGACCGAGGACCTCGTCCTCCCTATGGTGGAGGCGGCGGGGGTGGAGGAGGTCCTCGCACCGGCGGCGGTGGGCGACCACCCTTCGGACGGCCTCGAGGTCGTGGTGACAGATATGTGCCCCGCCGCAAGGTGTGCGCTTTCTGCGTGGACCGCGTGCAGGATATCGATTACAAGGACACCGGCAGGCTACGGCGCTACCTTTCAGAGCGTGCTAAAATAGAGCCGCGCCGGAAAACGGGCACTTGTGCTCGCCATCAGCGCGCCCTCAGCGAGGCGATCAAGCGTGCCCGCCACATGGCCCTTCTTCCCTATATAGGTCCCTACTCGCGATAACTAGAAGGAGTATGAAGGGTGGTGGGTACCTCTTCCAGGGTGTTTCAGACACCTGGCAATAGACCTGTCACCTGATACGCTATGGCAAAGAAAAAACGACTTCAGGCCCAGGCTCCTCAGCCCCTTACGCGCGGACAATTAGCGCAGGCCGAGCGCGAGCGGAGGCAGGTACGCAACCTCTATACGGCGGGTGTGTCGATCCTGGCTCTGGTTCTGCTGATAATCGGCCTGGCAGTGGTGACGCAATATGTCATCAAACCAAACAGCACGGTTGCAAGCGTGAATGACGTCTCGATCAATCGCGGCACCTACAACAAGCTGCGCAGTTGGAACCTCTACCAGCAGATTACCAGTGCGGTGTTTCAACAACAGATCTCTCAGACAAGTGGTAGCACCGGTGCGGTGGATAACACCCAGACTGCCGCCCTCCAGGCACAATTGAAGAATGTCTCGAACGAAGAGCCGCCGGACTCAGCAACGCTGAGTGAACTCACTGAAGCTGAGCTACTCAGGCAGGCATCGAGTAAAGACTTCAAGATAAACCCGACGGACGATGAGCTGAAGAAAGAGGCATTAACCGATTTCGCCCCACAGCCTACAGCCCCGCCTGCGCCTGCGGATACGCCTGCTCCCGTGATCACCGGCACGCAGACCCCTCGGCCGAGCCCTACCTCTACACCCACCTCGGCGAAGAGCCCTACATCCACCGCTACTCTCCAGCCTGTGCCAGGCGCCCAGGCGACTGCTGAGGTGAAGTTCAACCAGTTTGTCAATGCCATTGGCAGCGGCGCATCGCCCAAAACCGGCGATCAGTACTGTTCTTATGGTTGCCCCGGTCTCTCTCAATCCGATTATCTACACCTGATTATCGACCCACGCTTGCGCAAGAATCAGGTGACCGATAAGCTCGTGGCAACACAGCTTGTTACGGATGTCGAGCAGATCCATGTGCAGCATATTCTCACGGAAACAAAGGAAGGTTCGCTGAAGATCAAAGCTATGCTCGATCAGGGCGCCGACTTCTCGACGCTAGCGAACACGCAATCGAGCGAGCAGATCGCGAAGAAGGGTGTAAACCTGAACGGCGGCGATCTTGGATGGACATCAAAGGACGACTCGCCTTTCCTGAAGGAGTTCACTGACGCAGCCTTCAAAGTGCCTACAGGTAAGTACAGCGATCCTGTCTACACTCAGGACGGCTACCATATCATCAAGGTCCTCGAACGCGATCCAAAGAGACCCCTGGACGCGACTACCCTGGCTACCAAGAAGACCAAGCTGTATACCGATTGGCTGGCAAAAGCCAGAGATGCGGCAAAGATAAGTCCCGCGCCAACACCAACACCCGCTGCGCCTACACAACCGCCTCTTGTGGAGCCAACGGTAGCGCCAAAGCAAACGCCAACCAAGACGGGTGGTACGCCAGGTGCAACCATGGCCATTACCTCTACTAACACGGTCGCAACTACCACAGCAGGAACCGCAGGCACAGCATCGGCAACTGCTGCTAACCTGGCGGCAACGCCCACCACTGCGGCATCAGGAACAGCTCTGAGTACACCAGCCCACATTTCCCCTACGGTGGGAAGTTCCACAAGCAGCTCGGGCGCAAGTAGCTCGACTGCTTCGCCCTCAATTGCAAGCGCAACGCCGATTAGCTCTTCCACGTTTGTGGGAAGCACGCCGTTGGGAAGTACGCCAACCATAGGTAGCTCAGTGATTGTGCCTACTACATTGGCAGTAAGCACGCCTGTGATAAGCACACCGTCCGCCGTTAGCTCCGGTGGCGGTTCGACTACGCCAGGTGTGGGTACTCCTTTAGCGACACCTTAAGCTGGAGTGGCGAAATGCAAGTCGCGTCCGGAGGCCTGCTTGCATTCCGTCTCCAAGAAGATCTCGGCTTTCTCAGAAGCAAACAACGAGCAGCGATTGCTGTTCGTTGTTTGTTCTTTAACCTGTCTATGCTTGTTTGCATGAGCAGCTACTGGTTACACCATCAGGTGGACCAGGCCTCTTTATCCGGCTTATAACATACATGCAAGTTGCCCTATGGCGAACCGTCAAAAACATTGTGAAAAACTTGACAAAGTTGGAGAGTAGCTGATATAATCTTCACGTCAGAAGCGCGTGAACAGGCGAGCTTATCAGGCAGTTCCATAGGAGGCTCTGAAGCTGGAGCAGGATTGATTTGTGCCTGACTGCATGATATAATGCCGTGCCCTACATGGCGTGGGGTTCCCAAAGCCTGAAGCCAGAGCCTGAAGATTGAGAGTGAGGCATTATGCGTGATGACAATGGGCTGGGAGCATCGCTCGCACTGGCCGCGCAATTCGGTTTCGCAATCGCATGCCCCATGGTGGCTTTTATTGGTGGAGGCGCGTGGCTTGACAACAAGCTGGGTGTAGGTCATTGGCTCCTTTTCGGTGGGATTTTGTTGGGTGTATTGTCGGCGGTCGGTGCTCTTTATCAGGTAATACGATTACAAGATCAGCATAATAAAGGCTCTTCAACAGGCGGTGCGCCATACAAGGTGGAGAAAACCGACAGCCGAGCCGAGAGCACGGGCACAAATCGTGCTGATAAGCGTGGGGGCAATGGACGATAGGTATTAGGACTGCCGCGTACGCTTAGCCTTGTTAGCGAAACTGAGCCCTCAGTTGCAGGACATATTAATTCAGATGGAGCAGAGAGAAGCATAAAATGGATCTTACACCAAAACTTCCTCATATAAGCATCAAGGCTGAACCGCTCTTCGATATACCGACGCCATTCGGTGCTCTGCACTTCACAAACTCCATGCTCTTTACGCTCATAATCATGGGCGCGATGGTGCTCTTTTTCGCTCTCGCCACTCGTCATATGAGCCTGGTCCCTAAAGGCGCGCAGAATTTCGCCGAGTCTCTGATCGAATTTTTGCTTGGTCTTTGCGAAGGTACTGCGGGTAGGAGCGTCGGGCGGCGCATCTTCCCCTTGATTGCGACGCTCTTTCTCTTCATAATTACTGCTAACTGGTCAGGACTCTTGCCTGGCGTGGGCACGATTGGACACTGCGTTCGAGAAGAGCCCACTACAGGTGGAAGCGCCCTCATCATCAAGACGGCTGCGCCACAGGCTTTGCCGTCTCAGCAGGCAGCAGCGCAGACAGGAGGACTGCCAAGTCCTACGGGGCATGAGTGCCCCGCCGGCACTGTCTTCGTGCCCTGGCTCCGCGCTGCAAACGCTGACCTGAACACCACGCTGGCCATGGCTCTTATAGCGGTAATCGTGGTTCAAGTTGCAGGCATTGCCTCGCATGGCGTCGGCGGCTACGTGAAGGAGCTATTTACACCCGTGTTCCTGGCGCCAATACACATAATGGGAGAGTTCTCCCGTGTGATCTCGCTTACTTTCCGTCTTTTCGGCAACATATTCGGTGGCGAAGTCCTTGTCACGGTTATGTACGTGCTCTTGGGCAGCGTTTTTGTAGGCTTCGGCACGGTCATATTCCTGGGCCTGGAGCTACTATTTGGCTTCATCCAGGCGTTGCTCTTCTCGATATTGACGTTGGTTTACATCTCTATCGCGGTGGCAGGGCATGGCACAGGGGAGCATGACGCGGCCCATGCCGAGCCTGGCTCACCTGAGGCTATAGGAATTGGCGTAGGCGCTAAGCTCACCGGGCAGAAGGTGCCCGGCGCAACGCCGAAGACAGGCACCGAGCGGCACATGGGGTAAGGCACCCTGGATTTGTGAGAAGTGGGAGGCAGTTAGCTTTCCGGCTCAGTGGGTCGATGTACCCATGTGGAAACAGATTATTAGCATATAGGAGGAAAGAGGAGTGCATCACATCATAAGCGACATCGTAGCGCAGCAGGCCGCTTACAATCCCGATTATACCCACGCCATGAAGTTGATCGCGGCGGGTCTGGCAATCGGTTTAGGCGCTATCGGCCCAGGTATTGGTCTTGGTATTGGTACATGGGGCGCTACACAGGCGATTGGGCGCAACCCCGACGCTGAAGGCCCTATCCGCACAGCAATGATCCTGGGTTTGGGCTTTGCCGAAGCTGTGGCTATTTACGCCCTCGTGGTGGCCCTGGTAATCATCTTCGTCGGTTAAGCTTTTGGGTAGTTGGCAGCGAGCGCGCCCCTGTTTGGTGGGTAGTCGCTCGCTCCCCATGTATCTTATTTATGTCTTGTTATAGGAGAGGGATCTTCAGCTATGTTCGAGCAGATTGGTATCCTTTGGGGTAACCTGTTGTGGCAGATCGCCGCTTTCCTCATACTGGTCTTTGCCTTGAGGAAATTCGCGTACGCCCCGATCGTCAAAGTTATGGACGAGCGCGCAAATCGTATAGGCGAGAGTATGGAGCAGGCCGAGCAGATCAAGCGCGACAACGCTGCGGCAGCCCAGCGCGCAGCCCAGATAGTAGCTGAAGCGCAGGCTCAGACCCGTGAGATGCTCAACCAGGCTCAGCAGCAAAGTCAGCGTACTATCGCTGCTTCGCAGACAGAGGCCCGCGAGCAGCGCGAGAGACTCTTGAACGATGCTCATACCCAGATCCAGGCCGAGACTCAGCGGGCAAAGGACGAACTGCAGAAAGAGGTTGCCCGCCTGGCTATTATGGCAGCCAGCAAAGTGGTCGGTAGATCGCTCGACACTCAAGACCACTACCGTTTGGTCGACGAAGCCCTGGCTGAGGCTGAAGCGCAGCGTGGCGGCTTTGGCCGCGGCTAACGGCTAATTAGGAGCTTACTGTGGCATTACGTGGAGGAGCTGCCCGGCGATACGCGGCGGCGGTGGTGGACCTGGCGAAGAGCAACAACAGCCTCGATAAGTGGCTGAGCGATCTGAAGGTGCTCAATGGCATATTCGGCACACCGAACGCTGTTGCCGCCCTGGATAACCCGAGGTTGCCGGAGGCGGGCCAGCGCGAGATAATGGCGAGCCTTGTCCCTGAAGGGATTGTTAGCCCGCTGGCGATGAACCTCTTGCTGATGCTCGTACACCGCCAGCGGTTAGCCTTGCTGCCACGCATCGTGGAGATATATGGCGAGATGTACAACAAAGAGAAGGGCATAGTGGTTGCCCAGGTCACTACAGCAGTACGCCTGGATGATGAGCACAAGGCCCTGGTACAACAGCAACTCGAGCGCATCACGGGCAAGAGCGTCGAGCTTCGGGTCCATGAGGACCCCTCTATACTGGGTGGTATTATCACTCAGATCGGCGACCAGCTATTGGACGCCAGTATTGCCACGAGGTTGGCCGAGATGGCGGAACGGCTGTCATAAAGGCAGCGTGTACGCCCGCGCTGGGCACGCAGGCCAGGCA
>JALYYZ010000378.1 GCA_030945985.1 Chloroflexota bacterium | reverse complement strand
ATCTTTAGCTGATGAGATACTAGAGCCTCAAGACTTCACTGAGAAGGCGAGACGAAGGACCAACTGTAAAATATCCTGTAGTTAAAGGGCACCGGCCAATATATAGAGGAGAAAAGATATGAGTAATGTTGAGTTTGGATGGTTTTTCCCTGACACGGACGGTACGCCTGCTGGGCGCGCCAATTACGTAGAGAATTGTGACAGGCACCTCGTCGCCGTCACAGGACACTTTACTTCGGCCTGGATGGCCGACCACATGCAGTTCGACCGCAACGATGTGCTGGAGGGTTGGACACAGCTCACCTACTTCGCTGCCCGTCATGCCGACCTGCGCTTCGGGCACGCTGTTCTGTGCCAGTCGTACCGCAACCCCGCGCTGCTGGCCAAGATGGCGGCCACCTTCCAGTTTCTGAGCGGCGGCAGGTTTATATTCGGCCTGGGCGCGGGCTGGCACGAGCCGGAATATAAGGCATACAACTATCCATTCCCTTCGGCAGGCGCACGCGTGGAAGAGCTGGAGGAGACGCTGGCGATTTGCAAGGCGCTCTGGACGGGCGAAGAGGCGACCTTTACAGGCAAGCACTATAGCGTACACGGGGCGATCTGTGTCCCCCCTGCTCTTCCCACACCCCTCGTCATGATTGGAGGCCGCCGCCCGCGTATGTTGCGCTTTATTGCCAAAGAAGCCGACTGGTGGGACGTATCAGGCTTTGGCGTGCCGCGCGAGGATTATTCCGCAATAGCTGACGAGATGGAGAGGGCCTGCACGGAGGTGGGGCGAGACCCCGCAACGCTGCGGCGCACCTTCTCTTGCGAATGTGCCTGCGCCTCCACAGAGGCCGAACTTGCGGAGCTTACCAAAGATATGCGCCCGGGCATGGGCCTCGTGGGCACCCCCCAGCAGATTATAGAGCAGGTAGCACAGTTCGCTGAAGCCGGGGTAAGCCACTTCCAGCTAGCCTTCAGGGGCTTCCCTGAAACAGCGCCGCTGGAGCTATTTATCGCCGAGGTGCTGCCCGGCCTCAAAGCTGAGAATGCCTGAGAGCCTTGCGCAAGAGCGTAGTTGGTGATTAGCCATAGCTCGCAAAAGGTTGCTTTCGTCCGTTGAAATATACCGTTATATGGCTGTACAAGTCGGGCGGCAGGACCTTGCCAAGCACCGCAGGACGCGACAGTCAGCCTTCAACCCGAGATGTGGGCCAATCACCAGCATAGCGGTTGCCGGTTACGCAGCCGCACTGTGGCGCTGGGCTAGACGTGGAACCGGGATGACTGCATAAACCAGGTCATCATCTTGAACCCTATACTGAAAGAGGCGCATATGCAAGACGCAGTGGCGAGTCGATCTGAATTAAATGCCGCGTTCTACAGCTTCACACAGGATATACTTGGCGTCCTGGGGCAGGCCATGTCGGCGGTGCAGGCACGCTCAACCGAGCCATCACCCATACCACCGCCTCTTCTCCAGGTCAAGCGCGGCTACGCTGAAAGCCCGGGCTGGTTCCTGGTGCAGGCGGCCGAGTTCGACCCCGAGCCGTTGACCGTGGCAGGTCTGCGCATCCGTGATATCTACGCTTCAGAGGCTATTGTGCAGGCCCTCCTGGATATGATGGCAAGCGAAAAATGGCTGGACCGGCGTGATAATGGGGAATACTTCCTGGACCAGACGGCTCGCGACATCTTGCAGAGAAGCCGTGACCGGCAGAACCGCTACATCGCGCAACTGGAACCGCTACCCGCTGAGGAGATGGCTGAATTAAAGCAGTTGCTCTCCAGGGTAATCGAGGCGTGCAGGCAAGCGCCCGGCCCGGAGGGGTGGTGCCTTAGCCACTCTATAAACCGCTCGCCGGACGATCGAGCCCGACCCCTTAATCAGATCCGACAATACCTTGAAGATCTGAATGCCTTCAGGGACGATGCCCACATGGCGGCCTGGCAACCGTACAATATCAGTGGACACGTATGGGAGGCTTTCGCTCACGTTTGCAGCGGTGAAGCAGCCACGGGAGACGCTCTGTTCAACCTGTTGTCTCATCGCGGCAATTCAAGAAGCGACTACTCGGCCGCACTTGCAGAACTGGCCGCCAGAGGCTGGATCACAGAGAGCTCCGACGACTCAGGATATATCGTATCCCCGCAGGGTCAGGAGATACGAGGCACAGTTGAAGGGCTGACCGACAGCTACTTCTTCGGGCCGTGGAAGAGCAATCTATCTGAGGGTGAGATTCCAAGGCTGCGTGATCTGTTGGAGAAGATGCAGCTTGGCCTGGAGGCGGCTGCGCTGTAGTAACCGGAGTCGGTGGCGACGACGAGGCTATCAGAGTCCTGCGTAAGGGCCGAGCAGATTGTGTAGATGGTTGGTGTGCCCACGGGCCCATATGGTCGCTTGGTGTATAATAGGTTCACATCAGGCGGAACCGTGAGCGTCTACGTGAGAAGATCACCGGAGACCATCCAGCCCTCCGCGCACCTGAGAGTCGCCATATATGTACAAGCAAAAGAATGGCAGAGCGGCCACGCGGCGCACTCCGCGCCCTATCTCCGTCCGTAGCAATCGGCAGGATTCGCCGTCGAGCGGGAGGTTTTTCCGCGCACTCGTTGAGCATAGCTCGGACGCCATCGCGATGCTCGACCCTGCGGGTACCTTCCTATATGTCAGCCCCGGCGTCACGCGCTTCCTCGGTTACATGCCGGAGGAGTTGCTTGGTCGGAATGGATTCGATCTTGTACCAGCGGACCAGGCGGCATTTCTGGCCGGGCGATTCGCCACTATCCTTGAGGCACCCGGTGGGACCGTAGTTCTTGAGCACACCTACCGGCATAAAGACGGCTCTGTAAAGTGGCTGGAGAGCACACTTACCAATCTCCTTGAGGAGCCAAGCGTAAAGGCGGTGGTTTCTAACTTCCGTGACATCAGTGGGCGAAAGCAGACGGATGATGCTCTGCGAGAAATGGCTCGCCTGGCTGCCTTCTCTACCGAGGTTGGAGGCGCGCTGATCCAGGGTGACACTCTGTCTGTTATGCTCCACCGGTGCGCCGAGGCTATGGTCAAGCACCTTGACGCTGCCTTCGCTCGAATCTGGACGCTCCAGCCTAACGACAATATGCTTGAGCTGCGTGCCAGCGCCGGGATGTACACTCACCTCGATGGTAGCCACAGCCGTGTACATGTCGGCGAGTTCAAGATAGGCATCATCGCCCAGGAACGAGAGCCCCATTTGTCGAACAACGTGCTTGAAGATCCCAGGGTACACGATCATGACTGGGCTGAGCGCGAGGGAATGGTCTCCTTCGCAGGCTATCCCTTGCTTATTGATGACCGCCTGGTTGGAGTCATGGCGATGTTTGCGCGCCGCCCACTCACGCCAGCCACACTTGACGCTATGGCATCAGTGGCCAACGGTGTGGCCCTGGGCATAGAGCGTAAATATGGGGAACAGGCCCTCGTGGAGAGCGAAGCCCGATTCCGCTTCATGGCCGAGACAATGCCCCAGAAAATATTTACCGCCCTGCCGAATGGCGACATCGATTACTTCAACCCACAATTGATGGACTTTACCGGCCTCTCTTTTGAGGAGATAAGAGCCTGGGGCTGGCTGCAGATTATCCACCCCGATGATGCCGCAGAGAACGTGCGTCTCTGGACGCATTCTGTTAGCACCGGCGAGCCATTCCAGTTTGAGCACCGTTTCCGCAGGGCCGATGGCACTTATCGCTGGCACCTCAGCCGCGGCGTGCCCATGCGCGATGGCAAGGGCGATATTGCCCTGTGGATCGGCGCCAGTACCGACATAGACGACCTCAAGCGGCTTCAACATGAGGCCGAAGAGGCGGTACTTGCTCGCGACCGCTTCATATCCGTTGCCTCGCACGAGCTGAAGACACCTGTTAGCTCGATAAGAGGATACTCTCAACTGCTGGGTCGACATGCCGAGATCGCGAGCAATGAGTGGACAGCCAGGAGCCTCAAAGGCATCATCTCTCAAGCCGACCGTCTTACGGCGCTTATCAACGTGCTGCTGGATGTATCGCGCATAGAGAGTGGGCAATTGCACCTCAGCCTGGAGCCGGTCTACCTGCCGGAGATCAGTGAGGAAGTGGTGGCCCAGGTGCAGATGCTGACCAACCACGAAAAGCACCCAATCAGCATGAGCGTTATTGGGACGGAGGGCGGCGAAAGTAAGGTCGAGGGTACAGAAGGTGGCCTACACCCCTGGGTGCTTGCCGACCGTGAACGGTTGTGGCAGGTGTTGGTCAATCTTCTCGAAAATGCCATCAAATATTCGCCACAGGGCGGCCCGATAGAGCTGGTCCTGACCGAGCAAGGCGACAAGGCCGTGGTATCGGTGCGCGACCAGGGTATCGGTATCCCCGCCGAGCAGCTACACCGCGTATTTGAGCGCTTTTATCGGGCCCCTAACGCTTCTGAGCGCAACTATGCCGGCCTCGGGCTGGGCCTCAATATCAGCCGCGAGATCGTCCAGCGCCACGGCGGCGAAATGTGGCTCAGAAGCCGAGAGGGTGAGGGGACGACCGTATCCTTCTCGATCCCGCTCTACACCCAGTCCACAGTCAGCTTATCGTGATGCCCGCTACACACTCCATTCTCCATACAGCTGGCCTCTATACAACTGGATAGCTCGATTGGTACACGCAAGCTATTCACCTGGGCCTGTTACCACATGCCTGCTTACCACTCGGGCCGGGACGATGGCTACATGGCAGCCACAATTAACAGCCGTTACGTACTGCGCATTTCAAGCAAGGATCGGTACGCGCTGGAAGAAATCCTGTACGATCTCAGACTGCTTCAGCGTCTGGCTGCTAAAGGTGCCGGCGTAGCAATTCCAGCCGCCTGATAATTCAGCGCCCCTTCACAGCCGAGATCATCCACCGGCACAGCACTGTATGGCATTGCTGATATAATTAGGCTGAACCATTTGGCCGTTACAGTCTGAATTCTCTCAAGGGGCAGCAAAGCATGTCATCAGTCACTAAAGCCTACTACACCCCAGAGCAATATCTGGAGCTTGAGCGCGAAGCTGAATACAAAAGCGAGTATATAGACGGCCAGATATATGCCATGTCCGGGGCAAGCGAAGCCCACAACCTCATTGCAGGAAATATATTCGGAGAGTTGCGCACCCAGTTTAGAGGCAGACCTTGCAGGGTTTACATGAGCGATATGCGCGTGAAGGTCAGCCTTAGTGATATGTACACCTATCCTGATGTAGTCGCGGTTTGTGGCGGGCCCGTCTTTGAGGACAGCCAGGTGGATACGCTCACCAACCCCATGGTTATTGTGGAGGTGCTTTCACCTTCAACTGAGGCTTATGATCGTGGAGTGAAATTTGCCCGTTACCGCGATCTGGGGTCGCTTACCGACTATATATTGGTGTCGCAAGATAAGGTGTCGGTAGAGCACTTTAGAAGACAAGGCGATGGGAGTAAGCAGTGGCTCCTCAACGTCGTTGACGATCTTGCCGGCACCATGCGCCTCCCGTCTGTAGGCTGCGAGGTGAGCATGGCATACATATACGAGAACGTAACCCTGCCGGAGCCTGAGATAGAGATGCCGGGCTCACAGCTGTAAGCGGCGCTCCTGCTATAATAGGGATGACGATATGGTCAGCATCGAGCAGGCTACCAGAGTGCAACTGGGTCTTTAGCGGCTACAGGCACCAGCTCCGGTCCCACTAGCATTTATGCTCTGAAGTAGTTTCTTTTATGCGCTGTAAAGCAGCACGGCACCTCCGCAATTACCCCGTGTAATTACCTCGCCATCCTTGTTTGCCTTCTGCCCGCCCGCGTGCTATACTCACTCGTAGGCTGCGGCTTTGTCCTTTTCCGGGACAGGCCGTTTGTGCTTGCTTGATCTGTATCTCAGCGGGGAGATAAGGCTCAGTTGATCACGGAAGCCGATACATGCCGTATATACGTTCTGCCTCAACTGGTGCGAGCGGGCTGGGACGCTGACCCGCACTCCTTCACCGAGCAGAAATCGTTCACCGACGGCAGGATCGTGGTCACGGGCAACCGCGTGCGCAGGCGGGCGCAGAAGCGTGCCGATTATCTGCTGCGCTACACCCGCGACTTCCCCATCGCGGTGGTCGAGGCCAAGGCCGCGTACAAATCACCAGGCGATGGCTTACAGCAGGCCAAAGAGTATGCCGAGATACTCGACCTCAAGTTCGCCTATGCCACCAACGGCCACGCCATCGTCGAGTTCGACTACCTCACGGGCAAGGAGACGCTGCTCGACGCCTTCCCCGCGCCGGCAGAGCTCTGGTCGCGGCTGAGCGAGCACTCTGATCTTGCGCCCGAGAACGCGGCCAAGCTCCTCACCCCCTCCAACCACCTCACCGGCAGGACACCCCGCTACTACCAGGAGATCGCCATCAATACGACTGTTGCGGGCATCCTGGCCGGCAAGCGCCGTTTGCTGCTGACGATGGCGACGGGCACGGGCAAGACCTCCGTGGCCTTTCAGATATGCTGGAAGCTATGGCACGCGCCCTGGAACCGCACCGGCAGCGGTGGCCGGCGACCGCGCATCCTCTACCTGGCCGACCGCAACATACTGATCGACAGCCCTATGGAGGACGAGTTTGCGCCCTTCGCTGACGCCCGTTGGAAGATCCAGGGTGGGGTAGCCAACAAGAGCCGGCAGATATATTTCGCTATTTATCAGGCCATCGCCAAAGACGAGTACCGCCCTGGCCTCTATCGTGAGTACCCGCCCGATTTCTTCGACCTGATCATCGTCGACGAGTGCCACCGTGGCAGCGCCTCGGAGGAGGGCAACTGGCGCGAGATACTCGAATATTTCGCGCCCGCCTACCAGCTAGGGATGACCGCCACCCCCAGGCGCAGCGACAACGTCGATACATACGCCTACTTCGGCAACCCCATCTACACCTACAGCCTGCGCCAGGGGATCGAGGACGGCTTCCTGGCCCCTTATCGCGTGCATCGCGTGGTGACTACATGGGACGCTGCGGGTTGGAGGCCGAGTCATGGCGAGCTCGACCGCTATATGCGCGAGATACCCGACAAGGAGTACCACACCAACGACTTCGAGCGCAGCATATCGCTGAAGGCGCGCACCGAGGCGATAGCCAAGCACCTGGCGGGCTACATGCGCGAGACCGACCGCTTCGCCAAAACGATAGTGTTCTGCGTCGACCAGCAGCACGCCGACGATATGCGCCGCTGCCTGAATAACCTCAACCCCGACCTGGTGCAGCACTTCCCCGACTACGTCTGCCGAGTGACCGCCGACGAGGGGGATATAGGACGCGCCCACCTGGACCATTTCACCGAGCTTGAGAGTTCATCGCCCATCATCCTCACCACCTCGCAGCTCCTCACCACGGGTATCGATGCGCCTACCTGCAAGAATATCGTGCTGGCGCGCACCGTCAACTCGATGACCGAGTTCAAGCAGATCATCGGGCGCGGCACCCGCGTGCGCGACGACTACGGCAAGCTCTTCTTCAGCATCCTCGACTACACCGGCAGCGCCACCATGCTTTTCGCTGACCCCGACATCGATGGCGACCCTGTGCTTATCGACCAGGTGATGATCGACCCCGACGGCGATCTTCTCCCAGGCAGCAAGGAGACGATCCAGCCCGAAGAGCCGGCAGGAGACAGCAGCCTGGACACCTTCTTCCCAACGGGCCAGGCCAGCCTGAAGGATGATAA
>JALYYZ010000341.1 GCA_030945985.1 Chloroflexota bacterium | reverse complement strand
CCGCCTATGGGAATCACCCTTATATACTCTTCGGTCGGTTGAGGGTTTATAAAGTCTACTTGCATAATGCTCTTTTTACCTTGATCCTAGTCGGGAAGTTATTTCCCCAATAAGTTTGTCTCTGTTGTCAATACTGCCATAGATGGGCAGCACATTGTTACCGTTAGCCAGCCGGTGCAGCAAACCCGCAGGTCCACCCGGCATAACACCACTAACTTGGAGCAACGACGTTTCGGGCTCGTCATCCTCCTCACTGTCTACACTGTTAACTACGCTGGAGTCACCTGAGAGAGTAGCATCACCAGACGGTTCATCACCGAGAAAGAAACGAGCAATCCGTCCCCGACCAGACCTGGGTGCCCATCCTGCAATCTCCTCCCAGGAGTAAAGGAGACTCAGTCCACCGACCGTGCTATACTTCAGCCCTTGCTCGCTCATGCCATAGCGGCTGCTTGCCTCTGCGAGAAGCGACCAACCGACGACAGGGGCAACCACCAACATAGACATCATAAGCAGGGATGATACCCACTCTACGCCCGTAATGCCACCATCCAGGATGACGATCAGGCTCCACAAGGCAAAGATCCACAAGCTTACCACTCCCGCGAAGAGGATGTAGGCTTGCCGCTTGCCCTCGCGAGAAACGCCGTAGTCCTGGTAGATCGAGGCGTTCGCCACAGGTGTCGCATGTGTATCTGAACTTATCATTGGCCTCGGCTTATATAGCTTCTAGTGCGTTACCAGCTAAATAGTGAGTGTTTTGTTACCTAGATGCTCACATGGTTGAGCATCTAGGTAACGTTCAATACTTTCCTGGTGAGGTACTAATGTCCTACTATCTAGGTCATGATTGTTTGGTTACCTCATTGCACACCTCGGGTGTGCAATGAGGTAACCATGAATATTTTCTTGGTAAGACGCTAGATGTCAAACAATGACATCTGTTTGTATTCATCTACCGCACCTGCGCTCTTCCTGGCGGCCCTGGCCTTTGGCGCGGTTTTCGGAGCCGAGGGCGCATCCTCCGAGAGAGGCTCAACATCAACTGTGGGCGTTGTGCCCGTTCCATGCTCCGTCGTCGGGTAGCCTACACCCTCTTCCAACACCACAGAGGTTTGCGGCAGCGCTACAACCTCTTCCCGCGCTTTATAAGCCTCCTCGACACGTTCTTCGATAACAACAGGAGGAGCCGACAATGAGGCCGCTTGCTCCAGGTAGACAGGCAGCTTACCAAAATCGGCGCGTATCACATCAGCAAGGCTAGCCTGGTGCAGCCCGGCCGCCGGGTGATACATTGCGACACAGAGTATACCGTCCACCACGCGTGCCGATCCATGTATCTGGCTGATGCGCTCGCCTGGGAAGAAGCGCTGCATCGAATAGCGTCCCAGGGTCACAATCACCTTCGGCCTGATTCCCGATATTTGCCGTTCCAGGTATGGCCCACACGCGGCAATCTCATCTCGCTGCGGGTCGCGGTTGCCGGGCGGACGGCACTTGACCACGTTAGTTATATAAACTCGGTCGCGCGCGAGACCCGCGATAGCCAGCAGCTCATTCAGGAACTGCCCAGCCGGACCGATAAATGGCCTTCCCTGCTTATCTTCATGGTAGCCGGGCCCTTCACCGATGAGCATTACTTCAGTGCGTATGTAGCCTTCGCCAGGGACTGCGTTGGTGCGCGTCTTGGACAGGCGGCAAAGCTGGCACGTCTTGACCTGTGCCTCCAACTCCTTCATAGCCGCCAGGCCCTTACCCGACTCCGCCATATGCGCTCACTCTCCATACTTCTGCATCAGATTATACGTCACGTACGCAGGGTGGGCAAGCGCGCCGGCACAGTGAGCATGCGCCCGACGCCTACCGCGCTTGTTCGTGCAACTCAATTGGCAGGGCCTACAGGCAAATTAGTCGTCACATAAGAACCACAGGCTTCATCGGCTAAAGTATGGCTAAGATGAGCTGAGATATGCTAACTTTGTTTCAGGGCGACTCCTAAACCCGCTCACGCCAGTAATCGAGAAGATCGCGGAGGGTCTGCTCGTACGGTATGGTCGGCTGCCAGCCGGTGGCGTCAATGAACTTGCTCGCATCGGCCCAGAGTATCTTTACGTCAGAAGGGCGTAGACGCGTCGGATCTACCTGGACCTCTACTTTGGTCTTCGACATCGCCAGCAGCATGTCCAATACTTCCTGCATAGAGCGCGTGTTGCCCGAGCCGATGTTGTAC
>JALYYZ010000329.1 GCA_030945985.1 Chloroflexota bacterium | reverse complement strand
CCCCTACTCTGCGAAAGAACCAAAAGCAACCAGCACGGTTACTCTTGGTTACTTTTTCGCTCCTCGCAACGAGGTGACCTGAAGGAGTTGGCGAACCTCGCCGGCTACAACAGCTATTTCTTGGCGGCGCTACCGCACGCCGGGAAGAAGCTGATCGCGGCGATCTTCACCGCCTGGCCCCTTGTGATGCTGTTTCCTGTGCGGAAGTAGGCGAGGTTCTGCGCGCCGCAGGGCTCAGGGTCGCCGCTCTCGGGGTTGGCGCTGCCACAGGGGTAGCCACCCATTGCGTTCCGCGAGGCAAGCCGCTCTATATATGTGTAGAAGGGGGTGGCCGCAGTTACATCCTCGAAGGTCTGGCCGCTGTGCATCTCCACGAAGCCTGCGGAGTTGGCCGTTATCTTCGACAACTGGCCGCGTGAAGCGTTACCCAGGGGGCGGAAGTAGGGTCTGTCACCGGGACTTACGCATGGCTCCGATGGAAGGAGCCCGCACGGGTAACCCGACATGACGCCCCTCTGCTGGAGGCGGTTGACATAAATATAAAAGGGGCTGCCGGGCGCGGTGTCCTCGAAGATCTGTCCGCCCGGATCGTCCACCAGGCCGGCAGCGTTGCTGACGAGCTTTGAAATCTGGCCGCGTGTAATGCGGTTGTTGTAACGGAAATAGGGGTTGTTTGCGGCGTCACAGGGCTCGGCTTCTCCCGTCAGCGGGTTGACCCCTCCGCATGTATATCCCGTGGCTACGCCCCGGCACGCCAGACAGTGAACGTAGGGGTAGAACGTGGCGCCTACAGGGACGTCGGTGAACTGCACCGTGCAGACGGTTATAGTCGCAGGGGCCGAAGGAACCGGATGGGGGACCGTAGCTTGAACGCTGGAGGTAGGGCGTGGTGTGCCGGGCCTGGGCGTCGGCAGAACAGCCGTTATCGTCACCGGCAGGGTTGGCACAGGAAGCGGCAGCATCCCACGCTTGTGTGATGGCCCACCTGCTGTTGTGGCCGCGAGGGCTGGGCCGGCTGCGTCGAGTGAGCCCACGTATGCCGCGCCGGTACCATTGGCAGGCACGCTCGCGAAGGCCGTCCCGCCCTGGGCAACCAGGTAGGCGAGCAAACCTGCTACGCCTATGATAATAAATGTGAGTAGTAGAAATTGTGCTGCGCCCTTCTTAGCTCTCTTTGTCACTCTTATGTTCCTCTATCTTTCTTCTGTGCTCTCTAAATCCGTCTGCGGGAACCGCTTGCGTTGACCGCTCCCGCATTCGCCAGCCGCACTCAATTACGTTGGCTGTAACAATTATAGGGCGCACAAGGGATCCGGTAACAGAGTACAAACGGCCCATCATGGCAGACATTAGTCCCTACATTGGTCCTAATACCGTCCCCCACAAAGGTCACAGGCGAAGGAACAGGAGCATGCCGTCCACTCAATAAGTTGAGGGTTCAAAGGCATAGATCATTGGAGTGATGCAGGTCGGGACGGTGGCCGAAGGACACTAGAGCGCCACCCTGGCCCATATGGGTGAGCGCCATTACATCAAGGGTCTACTCTACCTGGGTACGCCGGCAATAGCAGGCAAGCCGAACATGGCGGGGACAGACCGCCGGTGCCGTTATCCCTGGTCGCCCGGCGCTTTCCGTAGCTCTTCCAGCTTTTTCAGGAGCAGGTCTCGCGCGGCGCCCAGGTCGATCTTGCCCTTTGCGTTCTGAATGATCTCACCGAGAATAGTGAGCAGGGCCGTCTTGCGTCCGCCGAGATAATTGGCAACGGCCTTCGGGTTGCCGGCAATGGCCTGATTTACCACACTTTCTAGGGCCGACGGCGCAGCAGTGGGCGAGGCTTGAACCGACGCATCCGAAGGAGGCAGAGCGGTCTCGGTGGGCGCAGGCGCCACCGGAACGTCAGTCGGGATGGAGGTTGGAGGCATCACCATCGGGGTCGGCTGGCTGGGCGTGCTGGGTACATTTGTGGCCCTGCCGGTGTGGCTCATCTTAGCCGTGTGGGCAGGTATCGGGGTGTGGGCCGCGCGGGCTGGTGTGGGCACGGGCAGCATTAGACTGCGCGTGGGTACCGATTGCGCAGTTGAAGAAGCGCGACTGGGCGCGGTCGGCACAGGGCTGTTACCAGGCGGTACAAGGGTCGCGGTCACAGGCACGGGAGTGTTGGATGGGGGAAGAGCCGGGTGGGCAGCAACCACAACTATGGGCGGTGGCACTACACCCATGCCTGCCGCTACGTCATGTGCGGCGAGGGTCGAGGTGGGCCCCGCAGGCGGCGCGACCAGCGGTGCCAGGGTGGGCGACGCAACGCTGACGTCGACCGCCTCGTCTCGTGGTGGCGTAGTGGGCGTCAAGTCCGGGCGGGAGGCGGATGGTTCGGGTAAGGCGACCGATGCCGCGAGTGGTGTTGTGCTTGGGACAACGACAACCGCAGGCACAGCGGTACCGGAGGGGGCTTGCTGAGGTGGGGACGCGACTTTCCTGTTGCTGGCGGCCTCCGAAGCGGTCATTGGCAGGTGGTGTGCGGCTAGAAATCCAGCGACCGATAGCGTAACAAGGCCCAGGAGCGCTGTGACTTGTACCCAACCTGCCTTCTTGCTACGCCAGAGAGCCACAACCCGGCCTTCGTCTGCCGACTGCGCTAGGTACTGTGCGCGTTGTGGGCGAGGCGCGACCGGAACCACGGAGTTCAGGCCTGTACTGACGCGGGCGTGGGGCACGGTACGCGCGCCGGTTACCGCCGATGTAGACGTGCTGACCTGCCGAAATATCTCTGTGGGAGCATCCCAACGGCTACTGCTACGGACCGACGCCTTTTCCGGCATTTCCGTCTCCCAGGGAACGGCAGTGCTCAACGGCCCTGTGCCCACACCGGTGCATCGAAGCTCTTGCTCAAGGACCTCCGCACTTGTGGAGCGGTCGGCAGGGCCCTTGCTTAGGCAGCGCATCACGAGGCTCTCAAGGGAGTTTGGCACACCTGGCGCAAGATCGTGCAGCGGCATGGGCTGCTCCCACACCTGCTTGTAGGCTACTGAGGCAGGGCTCTGACCTGTAAAAGGCGGCCTGCCGGCAAGCGCCTCGTAGAGTACACAGCCCAGGGAGTAAATGTCGGACAGGGCACCGACTACAGAGCCCATTGCCTGCTCGGGCGATAGGTAGGCGGCTGTACCAAAGGCGATCCCCACCTGTGTGAGCGCGTCGCCATCGTGTACCTTCACTATGCCGAAGTCGGTCAGCCGGGCCGTGCTATTCATATCCATCAGGATGTTCTGGGGCTTGACGTCTCGATGTACGAGGCCCCGCGCGTGGGCCGCCGCGAGCGCCATGCAAACCTGCCTGCCCAGCGCAACCGTTTCGCTAGGCGTGAGACGCCCCCGAACGGAAAGAACTTCCCGGAGGTTGAGCCCCACGATGAATGGCATCACAATAAAGACCGTGCCGTCCGGCTCCTCACCGAAGTCGTATACGTCCACGATATTTGGGTGCTGCAAGCTCGCCGCAGCCCGTGCCTCCACCTGGAAGCGCTTGCGCCATGTCGGATCTTGAACGTATTGCGATCGTAGCAGCTTCATCGCTACCCGGCGTTGCAGACGCTCGTCAGTGGCGCAAAATACCTCAGCAGCGCCACCCTCGCCGATCTTTTCGAGCAGCCTGTAGCGACCTGCGATAAGTCGTCCTTCGATGGCGGTGGGCATGGTGCTGCCGGTCTCTTCCCCTGTTGTCGGTGTGTTCATCGGCGCCGCTTTCTCTTGTGATGGGCAATAAGTATCCAGCAGAATATATAACGCCGAGGCGTGGATTTAGTCACCCTTCACAAAGCAGATTTGCGACGAGATATTGCCGTGATTCGCTTTCTCAACTTTCCCGTATTGCCGCAACTCCCCTTGTTTTGTGCTGCTCACATTACGGCATCTAACCGCTCGTTGTGCTGCATGGGCACAACGAATGAATTCGCGCGTAGCGACCGGCAAATCCCCATTGCAGAAAGTACGTTACAGAAAAGCGGAACAGAGGGCCCAGGTGAAAGCGCACCCGATGTCGGACACGCTGAGGACGGTCGTAGTGTATGGGGGCCGAACTTTGCCCTTATGCCCGCTAATTAATTGCCCGAGTCGCCACTGGGGCATATTTGCAAATACCGCCCCAGTGCAGCTACCCTTTAGCTCTTGAAAGAGAGACAACAAATCAAAACACGGAGTGTTTTGGTTTGTTGTCCTTAGCTCGACTGCTCTGAAAATAACCTAAGATCAGGCAGCTGAGGGGAGAGGCTCAACGGTGACCTTGTAGCCGAGTTGCTCCAGATTGCGAACCAAGCGACGCTCCCGCGCGGCACGGTCTCTCTCATCAAAGTAGTTACCACCTAG
>JALYYZ010000322.1 GCA_030945985.1 Chloroflexota bacterium | reverse complement strand
TCCCTAGAAAGTGACACGATAAGGGGTAGGAGCATGATCGAGAGGATGAGTGATGCGGCCATGATACCCACGCCATAGGGCGCACCGTTGAAGATGGGGATGCCGCCCAGGTGCTGCTGGATCCAGGGCTGCACATTCTGCTGGAGCCACGGTGCCATAATAAGCAGACCCCACAGTCCGTACACTACGCTCGGAATAAAGGCAAGCAGTTCTATGAGGAAGGCCACAGGCTCACGCAGCCAGCGTGGGGCGTACTCTACCAGGTAGATAACCGCAGCGAGGCCAACCGTGCTCGCCAGTAGGATAGCTATGGCGGCTACTATAATCGTATCGACAATAAAGGGCGCGGCGCCAAACTTCAAGTTGACGGGGTCCCAGGCCTCCTGGGTGAAAAACGACAGGCCCGAATACTGTATCGAGGGCATCGCCTGAACGACCAACACGACAACAATACCTACCAGAATAGCGAGGAAAAGCCAGACCGCGCCATTTAGTGCTCCACCAAACACCAGGTCCCCTCTGTTGCGCGAACGTCCAGGAGCCACCACGGCGGAAGCTCCGGCGGTGTCGATCACGGTAGCTCGCTCAACCCCTATCATGGGCGCACCCTCCTCACGAGACTGAAGAGGCGCGACCTCCGGTTCATCTCTTTGCTTTTCGTCTATAACATCTTTCATCTTATGTAATCCTTACTCGTCAGGACAGTGCCTTATTTCGGCTCTTGTAAAGGGTCAAACCAGGCTCGCACAGATTGCGCGTCAAGCCTGGTCCACCCTCCGCGGAGAACGCACGCCTGAGCGCCCTCGGCATGGAGGGCGCTCAGGTGCTGTTCTAATTGGCCTACGGGAAGCAGTTGCCTCCGCCGCATTTCATCCTGGCGATTTGCGACTCAACACGCTGCACAATAGAGCGAGGTAGAGGTGAGTACGACAGTTGATCCGCAAACTGCTGGCCGTCATGCGAGGACCACCAGAGGAAGTAGGCCAGGATCTTCCCTTTACTCGCGTCGGGCTGGTTGGCGTAGACAAGTATCCAGGTGGTACCTGCTATCGGGTAAGAATCCGCGCCCGGTGCGTTAGTTATTGAGTAACGAAGATCAGCGGGGATCGACGTATTGATAAGGCTGTCTGCCGCGTCTGCCACAGTGGTTGCAGTGGCGTCAACAAACTTGCCTGTCTGATTCTTGAGCAGTGCGTAGGGAAGATTGTTGCTCTTGGCATAACCAAGCTCGATGTAGCCGATGCTGCCACTGGTGAGCTTGATCTGGTTGGTCACACCCTCATTACCCTGTTGTCCTATCCCACCAGGCCACTGCACCGAGGTGCCACGCCCTACCTTGCTCTTCCAATCGGGACTTACCTTGCTCAGGTAATCTGTGAGTATGTCGGTTGTGCCCGATCCATCGGAGCGGTGTACTACGGCGATAGGCGTGTTCGGCAGCGTCACACCAGGGTTCAAAGTGGCAATCGCCGGATCGTTCCACATCTTGATGTTCAACAGGTAGATGTTGGCGATAGTTGGACCGTCCAATTTCAACTGAGTTGTCACCTGGGGCAGGTTGTATGCCATCACGACGCCGCCCATAGCTATAGGTATATGGAGGGCGCTGCCGGCTCCGCCCACCTGGCTGAACTGGTCATCGGTCAACGGCGCGTCAGTCGCGCCGAAATCAACTGTTTTGGCGATGAACTGCTGGCGGCCACCACCCGAGCCTATGGATTGGTAGTTGATCTTCACACCCGAGTAGAGCTTGTTATATTCCTGCGTCCACTTGGACATAATCGGGTTGACAAAGGTAGAGCCGGCGCCCGTGAGCGCAGCCTGACCGTTGCCGCCAGGGTAGCCCTTCTCGATTGTGCTTATCTGTGTGCGGAAGGTGAGTTGGAACCGGCCGAGCTGTGAGAGAAGCACGTCGTAGGGAGCCTGGTTCTCAGGGTGCGATTCGAACTCGGCTCGCTCGAAGTATTGCACTGCGTACGTTTTGCCGTTAAGGTCCGACTTCTCCTGGAACTCGTCCGATATAGGGTAGCCCTGTTGGGCGAGCCCGCCGTTTTTATTCCAGTAGTCGAGGAACTTGCCACCTATTGTGTGGCCGGTCTGAGAGAACTTCTGCGCGCCGGCTGCTGTGCTGACGCTCTGGTTCGCATTGCCTGTGGCATATTTCTGCTTGTACTGGAATACACCCAGGAGAGACAGCAACACGTCGTTCGGCTTCTGGTTCTCGGTGTGAGCCTCGAATACCGAACGCTCGAAATATTGAGTGTCATATGTTTTGCCGTCTGTGATGCTCTTCTCTTTCAGCACGTCGGTGAGAGGGAGACCCTGCTGTGCCAACCCACCATTCTGGGTCCAATACTCCAGGAAGCGGCCGCAGATCTGCTTCCCAGTCTGTGAGAACGTCTGGCAATTGGCCTGCTGGGCCGGTGCGCCCGCCGCGAACGTGGGGAAGAGGCCCACGACTAATGCTCCAAGGGTCAGGCTCGTCAGAACATTCCCTGTACTTTTCCTTTTGAATAGACCCCGTGCCTGTAATGTGTCCATGCTTAGAATAACTCCTATTGTTGGTTGTTGGCTTTTTGGCTTGTTGGTTCTAGGTGCAGGCAGGTCACCCCGCCTCATCCAGGACGTTTTTGGCCTCAGCATCCGTCCAGTTCATTTTCTCGCGAAGCATTGAGGGGACGAGCTTTTTTCAGCCGTTGCTCGCTACGGGAAGCAAGGCGTACCTCCGCACATCATCTTCTTGATCTGCGCTTCGTCTCGTGAGAGAAGTGACGGGGGCAAGGGGGCGTAGAGG
>JALYYZ010000306.1 GCA_030945985.1 Chloroflexota bacterium | reverse complement strand
GGACAGGATGAAAGAGAGGCTGCTGCACGCCTACTTCAGCGAAGGGGCAGCGGTCGGCGATATCGACACGCTCGTGCGGCTCGCCTCTGAATCAGGTATCGACCAGGCAGAAGCACGTAGCGTATTGGCGAGTGATGCCTATGCCGATGAAGTGAGGGCCGATGTGCGGCGCGCCGCCCAGTTCGGCATTCGCGGTGTCCCTTTCTTTGCTATCGACGAGACCTATGGGGTGTCGGGGGCACAGCCTGCCGCTGCTCTCAAAGATGTATTGGAGCAAGCCTGGGCCGAATCGCACCCGCTGATCAAAATGACAGCCGGATCGCAAGATGGTGGGCTATGCGAGGGCGATGCGTGCGCGGTCTAACCCGTAGAACGGTACCAAAACAGGCATCATATGAAATTGCTTATGCTTTGCCGGTGAGATACCGGATTATCAGAAAAAGGGAAACAACAGATGAATACAAACAGTGACAACCGGCCCGATGCCAGCTTACCCAGGCTGATGATCGTCGTCCCCAGCACTCGTCCGGGGCGGATAGGTCTGACTATCGGTCAGTGGGTTCAAGATCGCGCGGAACAGTACGGAGGCTTTCAGGTCGGGGTAGCGGATCTCGCTGAGATTAATCTTCCCTTCATGGACGAGCCGAACCACCCGAGACTTGGCAACTATACGCACCGGCACACGAAGGATTGGAGTGCGAGGGTCGATGCCTCTGACGCTTTCGTCTTCGTGACACCCGAATATAACTATGGAATCGTTGCGCCGTTGAAGAACGCCATCGACTACCTGCACCGCGAATGGCAGTACAAGCCGGTCGGGTTTGTGAGCTACGGAGGCATCGCTGCGGGCACACGTGCCGTGCAGATGACCAAGCAGATCGTCACGACCCTGAAGATGGTCCCTCTCTTTGAGGGGGTGAACATACCCTTCGTGAACCAGTTCTTCGACGACGAGCAGCAATTTACCCCCAGCGAGACGATGGAGAAGTCTCTCACCGCGATGTTCGATGAGCTTGTGCGCATGGCAGCCGCGCTAAAGCCCCTGCGAGCTCCGTTACCTGTGGGATGAGGCACAACCGGCGAATAAATTCACGGGCAACAAATGAGCCAGGTCCGCTATGCGGACCTGGCTCATTTGTTGCCGCAGGGCGACTTTACTTCCTGTCTGACCGTGAATTTATTCGCCGGCTCCGGCACTGCTGCCCACCAGCTCATCTATGGTGCTCACCAGCAAATCTATATCGAAGGGTTTTTCGAGTACCGCATCGGCGCATCTCGTGCCCACTCTACGGAAGGTCTCGGATGCCGACATGAGCACAATGCGCAGATTATGCAGGCCCGGACCGTCGGCCTTGATCTTCTCGCAAACCGCTACCCCATCCATGATCGGCATCATCACGTCGAGCAGAGCTATGTCGATGCCACCTGAATAGAGCCGGTCAAGAGCCTGGCCGCCATCCATGGCTATCTGCACATCGTATCCCTCAAACTCCAGCACCTCAACACAGACCGCGAGCAAGTTCGGATCATCGTCTGCTACCAGCACCTTCGTCATCGTTACCCCTTTTCGTTGGCCGGTCACTGGGTACGTTTCGTGGCTCTGCTGCCACCGCCTCCTGCCCTCTCCCTGACGGCCTCGTTGTATTCAGATCATCCAAGCGGCAATTAGCGTGCCGCCATTCGGGAGAGGTAGCTATGCTAAGAACCAACAACTCACAAACCGCAGATTTGTGAGTTGTTGGTTCTCTATAGGGTGAGTTAAAGAGGCACTACTCTACTACCTTGCTACCTTGATTCTGATGGTTTGGCAGACGCCTAGAAGGACTGTCTTAAGCCATCACTATTTAGCTGGTGGGGTACTCGCGCAGCTTCCAGCTACCTCTTGCGAAAGAGCACCTCTCTGCAATACAAGCAAATCAAAACCCGCAGGGTTTTGATTTGCTTGTTTTTCTTTCACGAGATGAAAGGTCCATGAAGCGCCACTAGTACCTCACCAGCTAAAGATTGATTGTCTTCTTTCATTCCATCTCACATGGTGAGATGGAATGAAACCATTAATACCTTCCTGGTAAGGTACTAGGAGAAATGGGCTATCCACGCATGCCCGTTTCCCCCTCTCGTGGCGCTATAGTGAAAGTAGGGAGCCTGACTATACAGGTTCCTCCGGCCTACTGACCTACAAATACTCTACACAACTACGGGGTAACCATGAACACTCTAACCTTTACCGCAGGCCGGCCGCTATGCGGTCGATTATCAACATACCATGTCCCTCTCGGGCAGGCGCTACCGCTGGGGTGTGAGCCCGTAGCAATCGTGCTTGCTTTGTTGGTGCCGTGGCTAGTGGACGCCCTTCTGCTCTTCAGCGGCGCTATACGGGTGACGCCGTGAGGCCCCCGCGCAGCGCTTGCCAGGAGCGGGAAGATAGCTCAGAGGAGGTGGAGCATGAGCCGCTGCAGATCGAGGCGAGGCGGCGCACCGTGTCGTTGGGGTTGCGTGCAGGCCTCACGCGCACAGAGGTGGCTACCCGTTTGGGTCTCACGCCTGCCGCAGTGGCGTTGGAAGGGAAGGCGATGGGCGCTGAGCCTGCCGGTGAACGAGGCGTGCAGCTGCTGGAGGAGGAGTGTGCCGCGCTCGACGCCGACGAGATGTCGCTACGCTTGCGTATGCTCTCGGCCACTACAGAGGTGGCGCTGGCTCGTATCTACGACCTGGTGCTACGGATCATGAAGCGGCGCGCCGATCTACGGGGCCTCGATAGCGCAGCGCGCCGCAAGGAAGGCACTTCCGCGAGCGCCGAGTTGGACGCCTTGCTCAACAGCCTGACGCAGGCAGGTTAGGGGACCTGCGAGATAACGTTGCTACGCCCAAAGATGATACATATCCCTCAACATACCATATCACGGTGCGGTAAGACTGCAAGGCAACAACCCTTTGGGCTTGATTAGGGCGTGTTTGTAAATAGCACTCTGTGGGTAGAGACCGCCCTGTAAACGAGTCACGGGCTACGCTTGTGAAGTCTGCATAGCAGATTCCGCTAGACGGATGAGTCCCGTAGGCACGGAGGAACTTTACAACGTGTAGCCCGTGACTCATTCACAGGGCGGTATTTGCAAACACGCCTTAGTTTGACTTGCTTAGGGCTCTCGCGCAAATAACCTGACCAGATAGCACAACTACAATTATCTTGGCTATGCGCGATCCTGTCATTAAGATGGTCAACTTGTTTCCGCGTGGCTCCTTAGTGACAGATGTGATTTAGTGACACCATGTAATCATGTAATAAGAAAGGAAGGTAGAAGTTATGACTATGGAAGCTCTAAAAGTGGAGGCAGTGGTGCCTGGTGGGATGGTGACCGAAGCGGCGGCGGACGAGGCTATCGTTGTGCGTGGCCTCTTGCTTGGGAGCGCTGTTGCGGGCAGGGTGGGCCTATCGACGGGCGGCGACGAGCACCGTTGCGTGGCCTATGCCGTGTTGAGCGATGCGAACCATCCTGTGATGCTCACTCTGCCCGACCCAGGGCTCGCGCTGCAACCTGGCGAGAGCCTGCAAGTGGACGTTGCCTCGGACGGTCCGGTGAGCGGGGTACTTTACATCGAACGGCGGCTGGTAGTCTAATGGAAGCGCGTATGCAGGCGTTGCGGCGTCTACTCGAAGAGTTCAGCGAGTTCTCTCGCAGGCTCTACCCCCAGAGGCCACTCAGGGGATACCAACTCGAGGCGGCAGGGCCGGTGATACGCGCGGTGCTCGGCGGAAAGGGGGGCGATTATACGCTCCTCTTTTCGCGGCAGGCCGGCAAGGACGAGACGCTGGCGCAACTTGGGGCTTATCTCCTGGCAAGGTACCGCTTGAGGGGCGGGAGCGTGGTGATGGGTGCGCCCACCTTCAAGCCGCAATGCCTTGTAAGTAAGAGAAGGCTGCTCGACAGATGCGATACTCCTCTTCACCCAGGGGTGATCTCTACCCAGGGCTACCGGGTGCAGTGCGGCAAAGCTGCTGTGTCGTTCCTCTCTACCGAGCCCTCGGCCAACGTCAGGGGCGAGACGGGCGACCTGATGCTGATCGCCAATGAAGCGCAGGACATCGAGCCTGGCAGGTGGGATGCGGCCTTTGCTCCTATGGCGGCTTCTACCAACGCCCCTTCAGCCTATTCGGGAACCCCCTGGGCCGGTGGTTCTCTCCTTAGCAGGCAGGTAC
>JALYYZ010000303.1 GCA_030945985.1 Chloroflexota bacterium | reverse complement strand
CTGTACCCCCACCCTCTCCGCTGCTGCCGGAGCCGGCCATGCCGGCTCATAATGAACAGAACAGACAATCGAAACCCGAAGGGTTTCGATTGTCTGTTCTGTTCTCAAGAGATAAATGATCTCTTCCGGGAGGCTTTCTCGGAAGAGAAAGCCTACTGGAAGGGACTAGATCTTCGTGCCCTGATTAGATGTATACTTCATGAGGTATTGGCGATGGCGTATGGACTATGAAGTATGGACGATAGCGTATGGACTATAGAGTGTAGGCGATAACCTATGGGCAATATGGTGTTGGATGTCTCAATAGACGGTTCTGAACTCGCCTCTGTAGGAGAGAGCGCGGCGCGTGCCGAGGCGCTTGGCCTGGCGGGGTTGTGGACCAGCGAAATCAAGCATGATCCCTTCTTGCCACTGGTGCCCGCAGCGCTTGCTACCTCTCGCATTAATCTGGGTACTTCCGTGGCCCTGGCATTTCCGCGCAGCCCTGCTGTGACCGCCTACACAGCTTTCGACCTGGCGCGTGTCAGTCATGCCCGTTTCATACTGGGCCTGGGCACGCAGGTCAAAGCGCATATCGAGCGCCGGTTCGCTGCGGAGTGGGGGCCTCCTGTTGAAAAGCTGCGCGACTACATAGGCGCTGTACGCGCGTTGTGGCAGTGCTGGCAGACGGGCGAGCGCTTGCGTTACGAGAGCCGGCACTATAACCTGAAGATGATGACGCCCTTCTTCAGCCCCGACCCTCTGCCTTTCGCGCCGCCTCCTGTATATATCGCAGGCGTGAATACAGGCCTCGCCGTGCTTGCCGGAGAGGTGTGCGACGGCTTCCAGGTCCACCCGTTCCATACGGTGCGCTACCTGGAAGAGGTTATCATGCCATCGATCAGCAGGGGCGCAGAGATAGCCGGCAGAGCGCCCGGCAGTGTAACCTTGCAAGGAAGCCTTTTCGTGGTCATCGGCCAGGGCGTGGCTCGCGACATGATGCGGGAGGAGGTCCGGCGGCAGATCGCCTTTTATGCCTCCACACCGAGCTATCGCACCCTGCTGGCGTTGCACGACTGGGAGGAGACGGGCGAGCAACTTACGGCACTGGCAGGGAGGGGCCGCTGGGAGAGGATGGGCGGGCTAATAACCGATGAGATGCTGGATCACTTCGCCGTAGAGGCTGAGACGCTGGCAGGAGTGGCACGGGCGGCCAAAGAGCGCTACAAGAGGCTGTTGAACCGCATATGCTTTTACTTGCCGTTCGTGCCCGATGAGCGGGACGAAGAGTGGGAAGCGGCAGCGGAGCTTATCGCAGGATAGCGCGATCTCTTGACACTCCTTTCTCCTTGTGCTAGACTGCGCAATAGATACAAGGTATCAATAACTCACATGGCGGTTACACACCATTTCAGGCGCTGTGCGGACGACGGCCAAGCATGATGTCAGGCCGAACTGCGTAACGTGAGTCAATAAAGAGTGATACACCATGACTCCCCTGGTCAAAGTGCAAGATAGAGAAATAGCCCCTTCCAATGCGCCTGCTGTGCTGTTGCGCGATATGGCAGTGGGCTACGACTCGACGCCGATACTTGCCCATACAAACCTGGAGATAGGCTGGGGTAAGTTGGTAGGCGTGATTGGGCCGAACGGCGCGGGGAAATCTACGCTCATCAAGACGATACTCGGCTCGCTGCAGGTTTCGGGTGGTACAGTGTTGGTGGGTGGCTACCCTGCTCGCACCCCCCAGGCTCGCAACACTATTGGTTATGTGCCCCAGCGCGAGGTAGTCAACTGGGACTTCCCGGTGACCGTGAGCGATGTTGTTATGATGGGCCGTACAGCTCGCCTCGGCTGGCTCCGTTTTCCAGGGGCCGGCGACCGCCTGGCGGTGCGCGAGGCGCTTGAGCTTGTCGATATGGCTCCATACGCGGCGCGCCAGATCAGCCAGCTCTCGGGTGGACAGCAGCAGCGCGTATTTCTAGCCCGCGCTCTAGCGCAGGGGGGTAGGCTGCTGCTGTTGGACGAGCCGCTGAACGGGGTGGACGCCACTACACAGGAGGCCATCGGGAACTTGCTGCGACGTGAGCGCGATGCCGGGGGCACGGTGATACTTGCCACGCATGATCTTGAGCTCGCCGCCGCATGGTGCGATTTGCTCATCATGGTGAACCATGCCGTAGTCGCATACGGCCCTCCTTCCGAGGTGTTGCAACCGGAAGTGCTGCGCATGACCTATGGAGGCCAGGTGCTGGTTGTACCGTCGGTGGGCGACGGCGCGAACAGCACAGTTGTGCCCGATGTGCATGGCCACCCCGGTGGACAGCCCCCGCCGGGATCGGTGCATAAGGTTTTGAGATAAGGTATGGATATTCTGCACTGGCTCACCGATCCACTGGCCTTACCATTTATGCAGCGCGCGCTGGTCGAAGTGGTGCTTATGGGCATCACCTGCGGTATCATCGGCACCTATGTTGTGCTGCGGGGGATGGCCTTTATTGGTGACGCTCTTTCGCATGCCATATTCCCTGGTGTGGTGATAGCTTTCCTCCTCCATGCCAGCTTCTTCGGTGGCGCGCTCCTTTTCGGTGGGCTCACAGCAGTGACGATAGGGGCGCTCTCGCGCAACAGGCGTGTTTCTGAAGACACAGCTATCGGCGTTCTCTTCGCAGGCATGTTCGCCCTGGGCATCGTGCTGATCAGCACCCAGCGAGGGTATGCGGCCGACCTTGCCTCTTTCCTATTTGGCGATGTGCTTGCCGTTAGCCCAGGCGACCTTTTCGCCAGCGCCATCATCGGCCTGCTTGTGCTGGTTAGTCTTCTCTTCTTCCATAAAGAACTGGTGCTGGTCGCCTTCGATAGCGAGATGGCCGAGTCTATAGGTCTGCCCGTATGGTTGCTAAACCTTGCGTTGCTGATCCTGATCGCGCTTACGATAGTGGTCTCTCTGCGGGCCGTGGGCAACATCCTGGTTGTCGCGATGCTGGTTACGCCGGCAGCGGCTGCGCGACTGTGGACCGACAGGTTGGTAGTGATGATGGCCTTGAGCGCCATCTTCGGCGCGCTGGGTGGGGTGTTCGGCCTGATGATAAGCAACTACACCGACTGGGCTGCGGGCGGCACGATTGTCCTGCTTGTAACTTTATGGTTCGGGGTGTCGCTCCTCTTCGGGCCACGGCACGGCTACGTTATAAGATTGCTACGGCGTCGGTCTCCCGCCGGCGTGTCGGACCCGGCCACAGCCCTGGGCACGCCCCAACTTTGAGGCCACCCGCGTCTTATGTCCGGCTCAATTAGAGAGACTGCAGGTGATAATTCTATGTCGATGCTCAACGTTGAATCTATAAAGCGGCGCCTTGAGAAGGAAGGCTACCGGATGACAGGACCGAGGCTGACCGTGCTTGAAGAGGTAGCAGCCCGCACTGTGCCCTTTACCTCTACAGAGCTGTTGGACGCCATCAGGAACAAGGCCCCCGGCACGGGCCGCGCTACGGTATTTCGCACGCTCGACCTCCTGGCCCGCATGGGGGCTGTGCAGCGCATACACGAGGACGCAGATGGCGGAGGCTGCCACGCCTATCTTGCCTGCGCCGGCGGGCATCACCATCACCTGATTTGCAGCGCTTGCGGCACGGTGACCGACTTCCAGGAGGAGCATGAGCTTGACGACCTGGTGCGCGAGGTTGAGAAAAGGACTCGCTTCCGCGTCGAAGGCCACCGCCTGGAACTTGTCGGCCTCTGCCCTATGTGTATGTCCCGCGAAGATGTTTGATGCGCGGGTTATCACAGGCCGGGCCGGCACCATATGGGGAATATCACTTTTATGACCTCAATCCTGGGCAGTCGTCTGCTTGCAACGTCTGCGGCTAAGCTCCGCACCCGCATTGGGAAAAGATGCATGCCGCTGATGGCCTCTCTCTTGGTGCTCGTGTTTACAATGCTCGTGTTCACAGGCTGCGATGGGGCGTCCACGGCGACTCCTGCGTCTACTTCCACAGGCGCTAAATTGGGCATAATGGCGACCACCACACAGATACGCTCCATGGCCGAGGCGGTGGCGGGCGACCTTGCTACCGTGCGGTCGCTGCTGCCTCCCGGCGCCGATGCCCACAGCTTTGAGCCCAGGCCCAGCGATGTAACCGCCATCAGCCAGAGCGCTCTTGTGCTCAAGAACGGGGTGGGCCTCGACGATTGGGTGGACAAGATTATCACCAATGCCGGGGGCCGTCGCCCCCTGGTAACTGTCAGTATGGGTATACCTGTGCGCAAGGGCGACCCCCAGGAGGTGCAGGGCGATCCTCACATCTGGTTCAGCGTGCCCAACGCAATAACTATGACCTTGAATATAAGGGACGCCCTGGTGAATGTTGATCCAACCAACGCAGCTACATATCGCTCCAATGCTGATGCTTACATAGCGAAGCTCAACATCCTGGATCGCTACATTATGGATAAAGTCGGGAGCATACCCGCCGAGCAGCGCAAGATAGTTACCAACCATGACGCATTCGGCTACTTTATCGACCGCTATGGGCTGATCTACGAAGGGTCGGTGATCCCATCTATGTCCGCCGACGCGCAGCCCTCTGCGCAGAGCATCGCCGCATTGATCGAGAAGATCAAGTCGGAGCATGTGAAGGCTATCTTCCTGGAGAACTCCATCAACCCAAAGCAGGCCCAGCAGATCGCCTCCGACGCAGGAGTCAAAGTGGTAGATACCCTGTATGGCGACGCCCTGGGTCCGGCGGGCTCTGCGGGGGCTACTTACGAAGGTATGATGAAGTACAACACCGACACGATAGTAGGGGCCTTGAAGTAGGGTGCTGTCAAACCTGGTGAGACGTTCAGGAAAGAGCCGGCGGCTGTGGGCTCTCCTGCCGCCTCTTCTACTGGCCCTGTTGCAGCCTGGTGTTGAGCCGCACGCACTGGCGCAGACGCAGGGGCAGAGCCGCAATATTAACGGCCATGTTGTCTCGGGACGGTTCCTTGAGGAATGGAGCAGGCAAGGCTCCGACCAGGGCGACGTTTACGTCAACGGCCTGCCCATTACCGATGCTCACCCCGAGGTTTCGTTGACAGACGGCAAGAGCTACATAACCCAGTGGTTTGAGCGTGCCCGCTTCGAGGCCCACCCTGAGAATAGCGCGCCGTACGATCTGTTGCTGGGCCTGCTTGGTGTGAGCCTGGCCGAAGGGCGTGGGGCGCTCGACCCTGACTCGCGCCTTGTGCGCGACCCTGCCGATGCTGCGTTCGGGAGGATCACCAGGCCACCGGACGCCGGCAACACCAGGCTCTTCTTCCCGCTCACCGGGCATGCTATTTCGGGCAAAGTGCTGGAATATTGGAGCAAGTATGGCGGGCTCAAACAATTTGGGTATCCTCTCAGCGAACCGTTCAGCGAGCTCTCGGCTACCGACAACAAGCCATATACCGTGCAATATTTCGAGCGCAACCGTTTCGAGCTGCACCCCGAGAAGGCAGCGCCTTACGAGGTAGAGCTTGGCCTCCTGGGAGTCCAGCAGTATAAGCTGGTGCCTGTCGCCGCCTCTACCCTGCCGGTGAGCCCGCTATCCGGCATATTCAGTAGCCGCGATACAGCAGTTATTGCCTCGTCACAGGAACCCGCGAGCCTCTACAGTCTCGCTCCCACCTCGCCGGTGGAACTCGCTATCCTCGATGCATTGGACAATGAGTTGTTCGGTGTGGACCAGAACGGCAACTACTTCCCCGAAGACGCCTACTATCTACCTACCCTGGAGAATGGCGGCTCATACTATGTCGGTTCGGGCGACGACCGGCACCTGGTGACCCGGTACAAGATACGTCGTGGTATAAAATGGTCGGACGGCCAGGAGCTTACCGCCTCCGACATTCTCTTCTCCTATAAGCTCCTCATGGACCCGGCCACAACCCTGCCGGACCGCGCCCGCTGGCAGAAGATCTATAGCGTTGACGCGCCAAGCAAATATACCGTTGTTTACAACTGGCTCAGCGCGCGCCAGGCCGACGATATGGCGAAGCACGCTCCCGCAGGCACGTCTTACCCTTTCCTGCAGCCTTTTATCGACGAACACCGCCCGGTCACCGATCCTCTCTACTTTGCGGTAGCCACGATCCACCCCCAGCATACCCTGGCCGACATGGCTGCGGCCAACATAGCCAACAGTGGCTACGCGCACATCGATCACGTCGGCACCGGCCCATACAAAGTAGAGCGTTGGGTAGCCACTGATGAGCTTGACCTGGTCAGGAACGATAACTACACCCTTACCGCGCCTGCGTTGTTGAAGCGTATAGTTGTCCGCTTCATTAGCGATCCTGTAGAGCTGACATCGCTGCTCCACACCGGCGACCTCGATGGAGCCTTGCCGGATGCATTCCCTGTGCCTGTCTCCTCACTCGATGGCCTCAGACCTTCTCAGGTGGTGGACTACGTGCCGGGCCTACGATGGGAGCGCATTGACTTTGACGTGAAGTATGCGCCTTTCTCGGAGAGGGCCGTGCGCGAGGCTGTTATCACGGGCATCGACCGCCGGAAGATTATCGACACGGTGCTGCGAAGTAAGGCTCCTTTGCTGAACGTGCCTTTGCCTCCTTCCTCCTGGGTATCACTCCAGAACCCGCCTTTCGCCGCGCGCTGGGGAGGTCAGTACAAGCTGCCCATCTATAACTATGACTCTGCGCGGGCAGGCAGCCTGCTGGACGCTGCGGGCTGGAAGATCGGACCTGATGGGGTTAGGACAAAAGGCGATAGGAGGATCGATTTTTACCTGGCCTACAACGGCGTGGACGATCCGTTGGCCGGTGCGATTGCCGGCGTCGTGCAGACCAATCTGAAGGCGATTGGCATATCCGCGCAACCAACGAAGATATCCACACCATGTCTGGGGCCAGGCTGTACGGGGCAGCAGTGCCAGCTCTGCATAATCAATACAACTGAGGGTCCCGACCCCGATTTCAGCCGGTGGTCCACTCCTGCAACCCAGGCCGATGCCGGACGTTCTATCTATGGCATGAAATATACAAGGTACAGCACACCCGACCTGGACGCTCCCATTAGGGTTTTCGGCTCGGAGACTGGCAGGGACAAGCGTGAGCCGTTAGGGGCGCAGATAGAGACCAGGCTTATGAGCGATGTGGCAACGGCGCCGCTCTTTGCTCGCCCGAACATCAATGTGCATAAGGCCGATCTTGTAAACTGGAAAAGCTCCGCCGGCAGTGTCACACCCTTCTTCAACGTGGCGCAATGGTACTTCAAATAGAGATGTATGCGGCGCTGAACACAGGTGCAATCACTCTGTATATGAGTCATGGACACGTTTGCAACCGGCTGTTCGCAACCAATTATCCCGGAAAATGAACCGTTGCGCCCTTTTTGGTGTGTAAGAGGATATAGGGCATAGAATATCCAACGGCACATCTCTCTTTTGGACCGCACATGATGCAGGTCTTGCCTTTAAGCTCAGAACGTGGTACTATCGATGCAGTGCGTTTAGCAGGCAGCTTATAAAGAGAGATGCCCTATACCACCAATACCGACAAGTCTATTAACTTTGGAAAGCTAAAATTCCGTTCGGAAAGGGGGTGGTGGAACGTCCCACCGGCGCAGGCATGGCACCTGGGCCTCGCGAGCATCGCAAGGTGGAGCAACGCAACACGCGCATAGCCAAACCAAATTGGGCCGTGCGAAACCGCTAAACTGTCTCAGCGCCTACTGTGGCAGCAAGCAAAGTTTCCGTCTGTTAAAAGCTTTTTATTTACCATTTGGCGCAAGCCAAATAGGAGGAGAGAATGAACGAAAAGAAGCGTTTTGGCCAGGTAGCGCTGTACGCAGGTGTTGCGGGCGCGATGGCGTTGTCGCTTGTACCAGGGCTGAGCCACCCGGCTGCC
>JALYYZ010000235.1 GCA_030945985.1 Chloroflexota bacterium | reverse complement strand
CGCTCGCACCAGAGGTTCTATAAAGAAAGCAGCAGCGCACCCGCTTTCGCATGCTGTGCCGCGATAAGCGTTTCCGGCAGACGGGCGAAAGCTGATAGATAGAGGAGAACATCATGAACGTCAAGCGTGACGATACCGTGCTGGTAATGGCCGGCAAGGACAAGGGGAAGCGTGGCAAAGTCCGCGAAGTACACCCTGCCGACGACAAGATAATCATAGAAGGTATCAATATAGTAAAGAAGCACACCAGGGGCCGCCAGGGCGTGCGCCAGGCAGGTATCGTCGAGCAGGAAGCCCCCATGTGGGTAAGCAAGGTGATGGTAGTCTGCCCCAAGTGCGATCGCGGCGTGCGTGTGGGCCACACCATACTACAAAACGGCCAGAAGGTTCGACAGTGCCGCCATTGTGGCGAGGTCTTTGAGCAGGATGCCGCAAGTGAGAAATGGGGTGGGCGTCGCTAATCCTGATGGTCAGGACCGTGCCCAGCCAGGTGGCTGCACTCTGCGGGAGACCAGCCGAATAACTTAGAGGAGATTAGAGTGGCAGACCAAGATACAACTGAGCAAGAGACGTCGCCCCTAGCAGAGACGTCTGTAGCCGAGCCGCAGAGCAAAGGTAAGCGTCAGGGCGGCAAGGCAGGCAGTGGTAACGCAAGCAATGGCAATGCAAGCAATGGTAGTACTCCCGCTAAGGAGCGGGGCGCGCCTAGCAACTACGTGCCGCGGCTGAAGCATAAGTACCTCGAAGAGGTGGTGCCTGGGCTCCAGAAAGAGTTCAACTACACCAACCGCATGGAAGTGCCTCAGGTGACCAAGGTAGTGATAAACATCGGCATGGGAAACGAGGCTCGTGAGAACGCCAAGTCTCTGGACAACGCGGTAGCCGACGTTTCGTCTATTACCGGGCAGAAAGCGGTTATCACACGGGCCAAGAAGAGTATAGCTTCCTTCAAGTTGCGTACAGGCATGCCGATAGGCGTGATGGTTACGTTGCGCGGAAACAGGATGTACGACTTCCTCGACAAATTGATGAATATATCTCTTGCCCGCGTGCGTGACTTCTCGGGCGTGTCGGCCAAGTCGTTTGACGGGCACGGCAACTTCAGCCTGGGCCTACGCGAGCAGCTTATTTTCCCGGAGATCGAATACGAAAAGGTAGATAAGATTCGCGGCATGGAGGTCGTCATTGTCACTACCGCCAAGAACGACCAGGAAGGTCGCCGCCTGCTGGAGTTAATGGGTATGCCTTTCAGGAAGGGCCAACAGTAGTTGCGTAGAGCCTGGCCGCATAGGCATTTGGCACATTTCGTAAGCTAAGGAGAGAATATGGCTAAGAAATCAATGATCGAGAAGGCAAACCGCACACCCAAGTTCCGGGTGCGACAGCATAATCGCTGCAAAATCTGCGGCAGACCTCGCGCGTACATGCGACGCTTTGGTATGTGCCGCATCTGCTTCCGCGAGAACGCCTCGGTCGGCCTGCTGCCCGGCGTAGTTAAATCAAGTTGGTATAGTTGCGATTTTGAACCCTCATATACATCCGGACGGGGTTCAAGAGCAATAATTCGCCACAATTGCTTAGGACGGCTGTTGTAGCCGTCGCCGCAAGGAGACATACGGTTTATGAACATGACAGATCCTATTGCCGACATGCTGACTCGCATGAGGAATGCGAGCATGGCTCGGCACCAGAGCGTACTTATTCCCGCCTCGGGCATCAAGATGAACATCGCGCGTATCCTGAAGGATGAAGGCTTCATCAAAGAGTTCGACATCCCCGCAGAGATGGGCGGCCGCATGTTCCGCGTGTGGCTCAAGTATGGGCCTGACAAGCGCCCTGTATTTACCGGCCTCAAAAGGGTGAGCAAACCTGGCCTGCGCGTCTACTCAAAGCGCGACGACATCAAAATGGTTCTCAACGGCCTCGGACTGGCTATTGTCTCAACACCTAAAGGCGTTATGACCGGGCGCGACGCCTGGCGGCAAAACCTGGGCGGCGAAGTGATTTGCCACATTTGGTAGTTTCTGTCGGGTCCCATTATGTCCCCGCAGCAGATTAGGAGAAAGATATGTCTCGTATTGGTAATAAGCCAATCCCCGTGCCAAAGGGAGTCACAATCGAGCAAACGGGTCAGAGCCTCGTAGTCAAAGGTCCAAGAGGCACCCTCGAGCAGACGTTTCGCCCCGAGATCGATATAAAGCAGGAAGAGGGGCAGATCGTTGTAAGCCGTTCTGCTGAGGACAAACTGCACCGTTCGCTTCATGGCCTCACTCGTACGCTGATCAGCAACATGGTGACCGGCGTGACGGATGGTTACACGCGGAATCTCGAGATCTCCGGCGTGGGCTACCGTGCTGCCAAGGAGGGTAATACCCTCATTATGGCGCTCGGTTTCTCCCACCCTATTCGCATTGAGCCACCCAGCGGCATCAGCTTCAACGTCGAGAGTCCCACCCGTCTCAGCGTGGCAGGCATCGATAAGCAGTTAGTAGGAGAGCAAGCCGCACAGATCCGCAAGCTGAAGCCACCTGAGCCGTACAAAGGCAAGGGTATCATCTTCCAGGGGGAGAGGATACGTCGCAAGGCAGGTAAGGCCGGCAAGGTCGGCGGCAAGAAGTAAGCTTTTAGAGCAAGCAGGCGTGCGCTAAGGAGCACGCTACGTGATATAGCCTGTATAGCCCAGGCAGAGAGAGGAAATAGTTATGAAACTCAAGCCATATCAGCTAACAACTCGCCAGAAGAGGCAAAACCGAGTACGTGCTCGCGTACATGGTACGCAAGAGCGCCCTAGGTTGAACGTATTTCGTAGCCTGAACCACATCTACGCCCAGGTCATAGACGACGTACAGGGACACACCCTTGTTGCCGCTTCTACCCTCGACAAGACGATAGCCGACTCGCCCAAGGCAGAGCAGGCCACCGCCGTCGGCAAACTCGTAGCCGAGCGCGCTAAAGAGGCCGGCATCGGCAAAGTAGTATTTGACCGTGGTGGATACCTCTATCATGGCCGCATCAAGGCCCTGGCCGAGGGCGCTCGTGAAGGTGGATTAGATTTCTAGAGAAGTGTGACCATCCGGCTCTGAGCCGCAGGTCATGCCATATCAGGCATATTATGTCTATAACTATTAGGAGGAACAATGGCTAGAATCGACCGCAACAGCGTTTCCGAAATGGAAGAGAAGCTGGTGCAGGTGAACCGCGTGTCAAAGGTGGTCAAGGGCGGACGGCGCTTCAACTTTAGCGCGGTGGTAGTGGTCGGTGACGGCCAGGGCACCGTAGGCGCGGGCACAGGCAAGGCATCGGAGGTGCCGGACTCGATCCGCAAGGCGGGTGAGGACGCTCGTAAGCACCTGGTGCGCGTACCACTGGTCGGGAGCACCATCCCCCACGAGGTCCGCGTCTCTTACGGAGCAAGCACCGTACTGCTCAGGCCCGCAGCGCCCGGTACCGGCGTAATAGCAGGTGGCGGAGTGCGCCCCGTGCTCGAGGCTGCGGGTATACACGATGTGCTGAGTAAGTCGCTCGGCAACAACAACCCCGTCAACCTTGTCCGCGCTACCCTCCTGGCCCTTTCCAAGCTTCACTCGGTGGAGCAAGAGGCATTGCGCCGTGGTATTCCGCAGGACGAGATGGAGCGCCGGCTCTTCCGCAAAGACTTCAAAGTTCTAAAGGCGATACGAGAAGGTCATGCCCACCCAGGGGCAGCAACCAATGACCGTCAGTCGGGAGAGCGGTCCACATCGCCCGGCGGCGTACCCACCGCCGAGCCGGAGAGTCGCTATAAGGGTGGACCTGCCGATCGTGGTCCCGCCGGACGAGGTGGTGGCAATCGCGCCCCCGGTGCGCCCGGACAGGGTGGTCCGGGTGGCTTCGGTGGTCGCCCAGGTGGACCTGGTACCGGTCGTGGCGGCCCCGGACAGGGCGGGCCTGGTGGTGGCCGAGGTCAGGGTGGCCCTGGCCGTGGCGCACCTGGCCAGGGTGGGCCTGGTGGTGGCCGAGGCAACGAAGGAGGCGCACGTGGACGAGGCTAAGGGTAGTGGCAAGCTCATCAAGATTACCTGGGTGCGTAGCGGTATTGGTTACCCCCGGAACCAGCAGGCGACGATCAAGGCGCTTGGCCTTCACCGCCTGCACGAAACAGTAGAACGATCTGATACTCCTCAGTTGCGCGGCCAGATATTCAAGGTCAAGCATATGCTGAAGGTAGAAGAGTAGGAGATAGTGGTTGGTGGTTAGTGATTAATAGTTTGTGGGTAGGATTTAGCGTCCGGCCTGGCAATAAGGATTGGGGTTCGGGAATCAGCAGTCCCTCACTAAGCACCAACTACTACCGTGTACAGGAGAAAGCAGTATGAAGATAAGTGATCTGCGCAGCCCGAAGGGCGCGAACAAGGACCGCAAGCGAGTTGGACGCGGGCATGGCTCCGGTCATGTAAAGACCGCCGGCAAGGGCACCAAGGGTCAGAAGGCCCGCACAGGTGGCAACGTACCGGCAAGGTTCCAGGGCGGCCAAACACCTATACAGCAGCAGCTACCCTATAAGCGAGGCTTTACCAATATATGGTCGGTCCGCTACAATATCATCAATTTGTCTCAGATCTCCGGCATGGAAGCAGGCAGCAATGTCACGACCGCCTCTCTGATCGAGACAGGCCTGCTTCGTGCTAACGATTTGCCGCTGAAAGTGCTCGGCACGGGTGAGGTAGACCGCGCATTACATATTACCGCCAGCAAGGTGAGCGATAGCGCCCGTCAGAAGATCGAGGCGGCGGGTGGCAGTGTTACCCTGCTCGAGGATAATGCAGAGCCCCGCCGTGCCAAAGGTAGGACAGAAGCGCCTATACGAGCGATGAAGGCTCGGCAGGCTCAACGCGCCGTTACCGCTGAAACGAAAGGATAAGAGCCAATGCTCCAGGCTGTAATTAACGCCTTCAAGATAGGGGACTTGCGCCGGAAGATACTCTTCACGTTGGCAATGCTCTTTGTCTTCCGCCTAGTTGCGCATGTTCCAGTGCCGGGTGTCGATTTCGTAAAGCTGAACCAGGGGCTCACCGATCCCAACAGCCAGTTCGGTAGCTTGTTCAACGTGCTGAGCATATTCTCAGGTGGCGCGTTGCAAAGCTTCTCGGTCGCGGCCATGGGCGTATACCCTTATATCACTGCTTCCATTATTATCCAACTCCTTACAGGTGTTATTCCTCGCCTTACGGAGTTGAGCAAAGAGGGTGAAGCGGGCCGTAACAAGATCAACAAATATACACACTATTTGACGATGCCTTTGGCTGCTTTGCAGGCGTTCGGCACCACGCAGTTGCTGCAGAGCCAGTACCAGGCTCTACCCAAGTTTGGGCTCTTCGGCTCGAACTGGCTCACAAGCTGGACCATCATTATCAGCATGGTTTGCGGAACGATGTTCCTGGTGTGGATAGGTGAGCTTATCACTGAGAATGGCATCGGTCAGGGTATCTCTATTATTATCTTTGGCGGTATCGTGTCGCGTCTGCCATCCCAGGTATTCCAATTGGGCCAATCGGGTAGCGTGGGGGCTAACACCTTCAGTATTATCCTCTTTGTAGTGCTCGGCCTGATTACAGTCGTCGGCATCATACTCATCAACGAAGGCCAGCGCCGGATACCTGTACATTATTCTCGCTCTATCATGCGTGGCGGCCGGATGATGCGCCAGGCCGGCTCCTCTTTCATACCGCTGCGAGTAAACTCCTCAGGGATGATCCCGCTCATATTTGCCCTTTCCATTATGGCTTTTCCTGCCATAGTGTCGGGCTTCTTCACTGCTTCATCCACCCCGTGGGTACGTGACGCGGCCCTCTTCCTTTATGGGATATTCCAGCCGTCAACGGCCCAATATAATATAATCTACTTCCTCATGGTGGTAGCCTTTACCTTCTTCTATACCAGTGTTGTCTTCAACCAACAGCGCATCGCTGAAAACCTGCAAAAATCAGGTGGCTCGGTACCTGGTATACGTCCTGGCCCTAACACGGACCGTTTCCTGCAAACGGTATTGACAAGGATCACCGTGGCGGGCGCCGTCTTCCTCGGCATCATAGCAATTGCGCCCTGGCTAGGCTCTCTCATCACCGGTATCCAATTGCTGAACTTCAGCGCGACAGCTCTGCTGATCCTCGTCGGCGTGGCCATTGACACCATGAAGCAGTTGGAAGCTCAGTTGCTCATGCGCCGTTATGAAGGATTCATCAACAGGTAGAGTTTTTTAGTTTGCACGTGATCCGTGGGGCGTGAAACGTGAGGCTTGCTTTTCACGTCTCACCTTTCACGTCTCGCGAGTCTGTGACAACGAGGTCATAGCTTGATGATAATTATTTTGTTAGGTGCGCCCGGCTCCGGCAAGGGCACTCAATCTGAGGTGCTGCAAGACCGGTTAGGTATTGTGCATGTCTCGAGTGGTGACCTGCTCCGGGATCACCGCAAGCGTGGCACGGAGCTAGGCATCGTTGCGGACCGTTATATGTCGAAGGGCGAACTGGTACCTGACGACCTGATTATCAACATGATCGTAGACCGGCTGTCGGTGCCGGACGCGGAGCGTGGGGTTCTGCTTGACGGCTTCCCCAGAACGCTGCCACAGGCATCAGCGCTCGATGCAGCGCTCGATCTGCAACATAAGAGGGTAAACCAGGCGCTTTACATAAATGTACCGGACGAGGTTTTGCTCGATCGTCTATCGGGTAGGCTCACCTGCCGGAACTGTGGGCATGTCTACCATGAGAAGTTTGCCCCACCCACTGTACCTGGAGTGTGTGACAACTGTGGTGGCGAGTTATACCAGCGTGAGGATGACAAGCGAGAGACAGCAATAAAGCGTCTGGGCATTTTCGAGCAGACAAAGCCTGTGGTCGAGTACTATCGGGGGCGCCATCTTCTTTGTGAGCTTGACGGCGTAAAGCCGATTGAAATAGTCACCAAAGAATTGCTGGACTGCTTACGTTAGCGGCTCAACTATAGGAGCAAGAGGGTCTGACGGACCGGATAATATAATGGCAATTTACCTGAAATCAAAAAAGGAAATAGAGCTAATGCGCCATGCTGGTCGCATTGTCGGCCAGACTTTGCAGATGCTCTCAGAGCATGTCAAGCCAGGGGTTACCACTCTTGAGCTGGACCAACTCGCCTATAACTTCATAAAAGGGGCGGGCGCGATACCCACCTTTAAAGGCTACCACCCGTTCCCTTCGATACCTGCGTTCCCAGGCTCTATTTGCGCCTCGGTGAACGAAGAGATAGTACATGGGATTCCGAGTGATCGAGTCCTCCAGGAAGGGGACATAATCGCTCTTGACTGCGGGGCCATTTATCGTGGGTGGCATGGTGACTCCGCAGTGACGGTTCCTGTCGGCCGGATCAGTCCCGAGATTGAGGAGTTGCTGAGAACAGGCATGGAGTCGCTCCATTTAGGAATCGAGCAAGCAAAGGCGGGCCGCAAAATTGGGGACATCAGCCATGCTGTGGAGACCCGCATCAAGGCTGCCAATAAGGGCTACGGCATAGTTCGCGAGTATGGCGGACATGGCATCGGGCGCAGCCTCTGGGAGGAGCCCTCGGTGCCGAACTGGGGACTTGCCGGCAAGGGCCTCACCCTCAAACCCGGTATCGTGATCGCCATCGAGCCGATGATAAATATAGGCACCGAAGTGACCGAGACGATGCAGGACGGCTGGACCGTCTCTACGAGTGACCGCAAAGCGTCGTGCCACTTCGAGCATACCGTGGCTATAACTGAGGCCGGACCACAGATTTTGACTTTAGCGTAAAGATCTGCTATAATAAGTATTCGCGTTCATATAGAGTGCCTGCTGAAAATGGTACTGATACAGGCCCCAAAGAGTGGCACTTTGACAGAGAAAAAAGAGGTTATCAGAGTTGAAGGCCGGGTTTCCGAGCCTGCGCCCAACAGTATGTGGCGTGTGCAACTCGATAGCGGTCACGTAGTCCTGGTTCGCCTGGACGATAAGCTGAGGATGTTGCCGGTTCGCATTATCCCCGGCGACCGAGTGGCGGTAGAACTATCGGCGTTTGATCTTACAAGGGGCCGGATAGTCGAACGGATAAAGCAGCTAGGGTAGCGTAAGGCATCATGCCTACCGCGCCCGGCAAAATGGGTAAGTTACGTGGTAAAGGGGAAGATAAGATGAAAGTACGAGCATCAGTCAAGCCACGCTGCGCCAAGTGCCGCATCATCAAGCGGTCGGGAGTCGTGATGGTTATTTGCACCGACCCGAAGCACAAGCAGCGGCAAGGATAAGAGGCTAATCAGAGGCAGGCGCGTATGCGCAGACGGAGGAAATAGTGGCTAGAATCGCAGGCGTGGATATCCCTCGCGACAAGCGGGTAGAAATCGCACTTACCTATATTTTCGGAATCGGGCCGACCACCGCCAGGCAGATAGTTGCCAAGACCCAGGTCAGCCCAGATACTCGCGTGCGCAACCTCACTGAAGAAGAGGTCAACCGCATCCGCGAGACGATCGACAAAGATCACATGGTCGAAGGCGACCTTCGCCGCCAGGTGAGCATGAACATCAAACGCCTGATCGAGATCAAGTGCTATCGCGGCATCCGCCACCAGCGCGGTTTGCCTGTGCATGGCCAGCGCACTAAGACTAACGCCCGTACAAGGCGTGGTCCTCGCCGCACCGTAGGCGTCCGCCGGAAAAAGTAACCTTTGTGGCAGATTGCAGTTGCCCTCGTTGGGCGTCGACTGCACTGTGTCGTTCGCAATATATTTAGGAGCACAACGTGGCAGAGAAGCAAGAGAAACAGGTAACAGCAAAGAAAGCCCGAGTAGCCAAAGCACGCCGCAGAGAGCGCAAGGTAGTACCTCGAGGCATGGCTTTTGTGCAATCCACATTCAACAACACAGTTGTTACACTGACCGACCCCCAGGGCAATGTGCTCTCATGGGGCAGCGCAGGTGCGACAGGCTTCAAAGGGTCGCGCAAGAGCACACCATATGCAGCTCAGGTTACAGCGGAAGGTGCCGCGCGCAGGGCTATGGATCACGGTCTGCGCCAGGTTGAGGTCTTTGTAAAGGGCCCGGGCGCCGGTCGCGAGTCAGCTATCCGTTCGCTCCAGGCAAATGGCATCCAGGTGCTGTCGATAAGCGATGTCACCCCGATCCCGCACAACGGCTGCCGCGCTCCTAAACGACGCCGCGTATAACAACTAATTGATTTTGAACCTTGAACTCTCCGGTAGGGGCAGTCTAAAGGTTCTGCGATTGAAACTAGTAAGAGGTTCAACGGAGAAGAAATGGCAAGATATACAGGACCTGTTTGTAAACTTTGTCGCAGGGAAGGCGTAAAGCTCTTCCTCAAGGGCGAAAAGTGTTTCACAAAATGCACGCTGGAGAGGCGACCTATGCCTCCCGGCCCGCACGCACAGCGCCGAGGCCGCAAAGTATCAGATTACGGTTTGCAGCTTCGCGAGAAGCAGAAGACGCGGAGGCTCTATGGGGTGCTGGAGCACCAGTTCCGCTTGCATTTCGCGGCTGCTGAGAGGCTGCCCGGTGTAACCGGCGAGAACATGCTCCAGATACTTGAGATGCGTCTGGACAATGTGGTTTATCGCCTGGGGCTCGCCGACTCGCGTCCGCAAGCACGCCAGGTTGTACGCCACGGCCATGTAGAAGTGAACGGCCACAAGGTGGATATTCCCTCCTACATCTGCAAGGTCGGCGACGAAGTCCGCGTGCGTGAGACATCGAAGGCCAATGAATACTTTCAGACTTTGCAGCCGCAACTCACCCGCAAGCAGATTGCCCCGTGGATGGAGTTGAGCACCGGCCAGATGATAGGTCGCATCCAGCGCACCCCTGACCGCGAGGAGTTGGACCTCAACGTCAACGAGCAGCTCGTTGTGGAATATTATAGCCGGTAATGTATAGAGATCTAGGACGAGCCTGGCCCCGGCACGGCCGGTACACCACCATCGACCTTGACTTCTAGACTGAGGAGAGAACCTTGAACGGGACAATAAGCGGTACGCCCAACGTAGTTGCGGTAGCCACCGCCCCCAATTATGGCCGGTTTGCGATCGGCCCTGTGGAGGCGGGACTTGGCGTGCCCCTGGGCAATGCGCTGCGCCGTATCTTGCTGTCATCGCTGCCCGGCACTGCCGTCACAAGTGTGCGCATCCAGGGTATTTACCACGAATTTTCTTCCATACCCTTTATACGTGAGGACGTGACCGAGATCGTGCTCAACGTCAAGAATATACGTCTTCGCTCCTATAGCGAGAGGCCGGTGCGCCTCCAATTGAACAAGTATGGACCTGGCGTAGTTCGGGCCGCTGATATCGAGTTGCCCGCTAACGTTGAGCTTGTAAACCCTGAGCTAGTAATTGCCAACCTCGACAACGAGGAAGCGCACTTTGAAATGGAGCTTACGGTCGAGCGAGGCAGGGGCTACGTGTCGTTCGAGGCACGTGAGGGTCTGGCTATTGGCATGATACCTGTGGACGCTCTCTTCTCGCCTATTCCCAAGGTAAATTACCTTGTCGAGTCGGCTAATGCAGATGTGCTTACCACGGCCCTGGAGGGCGAAGAGCGCCAGGAGATAGACCCTGCTAGCCTGCATGGCTCCGAGCAGGTACTTCTCGAAATTTGGACCGACGGCACAATGGAGCCGGGTGAAGCGTTGAGTATGTCTGCTCAATACCTGGCGCAGCATTCCTCTCTTATCGCCTCTTTCAATCGTGCTCTGCCGGTCAGTCCAGACCGCGACCCTATAGGTGTGAATATACCCGCCCATATCGGTGACATGTCGGTCGAAGATCTCAACCTCTCTATGCGTACCTACAACTGCTTGAAGAGGAGCGGTATCCTCAAGGTTGGCCAGGTGCTACGTATGGACCGAAAAGAGTTACTTAGCCTTCGCAACTTTGGCGAGAAAAGCTTTGATGAGCTTTATCAGGCTCTGGAGAGCCGCGAACTTCTGCCTGAAGGTACGCCTCTGGCCGTTTCTGCCTCCCAGCCGAGCGACACCGAAGGCTCCGTAGATGGCGATGATGGTGTTGGAGACGAAGGCGACCTGGACGACGCGGATGTTGGCTACGCTGTTGCCGATGGTGACGAGCCTGACCCGGACGCCTATATGATTACACCTGATGGCGCTACAGTGCAGATAGTAGATCCGGCGGGTGTCGGTGACGGTGCCGTTGAGGCATCCGCCGGTATTTACCTGGATGGCGAACCGGCTTCGCAGCCTATAGATATTACTGCGGATCCATCATCGCTGGATATTGATACAACCGACCCGGCAGAGGTAGAGGCGGAAGCCTCACCCAAGTCCAAGAAGAAGTCCTGAACCCGGAGTGCATTGCACTTGATGTTCAGCACCTGTGGAGGAGAAATAGATGCGACATAGATTGAGAGGGCGCAGTCTGGGACGGTCCAGCGGCGAACGTAAAGCGCTCTTCAGAAACCAGCTTATCAGTTTGCTGATGCACGAACGCATTCGCACCACCTCGGCCAAGGCTCGCGAGCTGCAGCCCATCGCGGAAAAAGTTCTTGCCCTCGGACGGGTAGACAACGCGCAGAATAGGGCAGTAGCGGCAACGATGCTGGCCAACACTCTTATGGTGCGCAAGCTGTTCGAGGAGATCGGACCGCGCTACGTTGAGAGAAATGGTGGCTACACTCGCCTCTATAAGCTTGGGCGTCGTCCCGGCGATGCTTCACTTGTCTGCCAATTAGAGCTGGTAGAAGGCTAAAGTATTATATGCTCTTGTTCCCCTGCGCTGCTATGCGGTCGACGCAGTAGCTGCAGGGCTGCGAGACTGAACTCCCCACTAGGGAATGCACCTTAAGTTACGAATACAGTACGACGGCACCGCTTTTTCGGGCTCCCAGCTACAAGCTGCGGGACGCAACAGGACGGTGCAAGGAGAGCTTGAGTCGGCTATAGAGCGGCTATGCAGCCGGCAGATAAGAGTGGCCCTTGCCGGGCGCACCGACTCGGGTGTTCATGCCTGGGGGCAGGTGGCAAGCTTCACTTTCCCGGAAGGCTCGCGTCTGAATACGCCTCAGAGTATCGCAAACGCCCTGAACGGCATCTTGCCGATGGACGTAGCGATTATAGAGGCCGAGCAGGTAGAAGAAGGCTTTCATGCAAGGTTCAGCGCAACAAGCCGGGCATACAGATATCTGCTGCTGAACACGCCGCAACCTCTGCCTTTGTTGAGCCGCTACAGCCTTTACATACGGAGGCCGCTGGATAAGGAAGCCATGTCTGAGGCGGCTTCGCTCCTGGTAGGCACCCACGATATGGCGGCCTTTGCCGGGCAGGGAATGGGAGTACCGGGCAAAGGCGAAGAGAAGCCGAACACGGTTCGCAGCATGGCAGTTGCAAGGTTGCTGGCCCTGGACCCTCAGACAAATTATTGGGCCTGGAATGCGCCAATCGATGTGGGTCAAGGAGCGGAAGGGTTGCTGGCACTTGACCTGGTTGCCAACGCCTTTCTGCCCCAGATGATCAGGAATATTACGGGCACTTTGCTCGAGGTCGGAATGGGCAGACGTACTGTAGCTAGTTTTAGAGAAGTTTTAGAGGGCTGTGACCGCCGCGAGGCTGGGCCCACAGCCAAACCACATGGCTTGTGCCTGTTGTGGGTTGACTATTAGATAGGGGCAAAGAGTGCCGCCCATATAGCACGAGAACGGGAGTAACAAGGATGAATACAAGCAGGACATATACACCCAAGGCTGCTGAGGCTGATGCACAGCGCCAGTGGTTCGTGATAGACGCGGAGGGGCAGACGCTCGGCAGATTGGCGACGCTTGTGGCCCAGATACTGCGCGGCAAGAACAAGCCGACCTTCACACCTCACATGGACATGGGCGACTTTGTTATCGTGGTCAACGCCGGCAAGGTGAAAGTCACCGGCGGCAAAGGCATCCAGAAGATGTACTACAGCCACTCCGGTTACATCGGCAACCTCAAGGCTGTGCCCTTTGATGAGATGATGAAGAAGCACCCGACCTTCGCGGTTGAAGCCGCTGTGAAGGGCATGCTGCCTCGCAACAGTTTGGGCGCTGAGATGCTGCGCAAGCTGAAAGTATACCCGGACGTGAGGCATCCCCATGCAGCCCAGCAGCCTAAACAACTGCGCCTCGATTCCGAGACCGAAACACTAGTAGCCGTGCAGAGCTAACAGGGAGAAACAGAGCATATGGATACACCACGTACAGATAAGCCCGCATACAATTATGGTACCGGCCGCCGTAAGAGCGCTGTGGCCAGAGTTCGAATTTACCCCGGCAACGGCCAGATTACAGTGAACAGCAAAAGTGTAGAGGACTACTTCGGCGCAAGAACGCTCTATCACAACATGGTCAATCACCCCCTTGAGGTGACCGATAACGCCGGTAAGTTCAACATCACCGTCAAGGTGCTTGGCGGCGGCGTGACGGGCCAGGCAGGCGCTGTACGTCACGGCATGGCTCGCGCCCTGGTGCAACTCGATGCCGCGCTACGTCCCGCCCTCAAAAAGGCAGGTCTGCTCGCTCGTGACCCCCGCCAGAAAGAGCGCAAAAAGCCTGGTCTGAAGCGTGCTCGCAAGGCTCCTCAGTATACAAAGCGTTAGTCCCGCTCGGCTGGACGCGCAACCGGTTGGCACCCTTTGGAGCTAACTAACAAATAGCTTAGTAAGTTAGAGAATAGCAGTAGTCCCAAGCAGGGAGCTACTGCTATTCTCTAACTTAGAGCCTCCAATTGCCACTGATATCGAGGCACGATCCTTGATCGTTATTTGTCGGTCAGATATAGTCTTGGCCTACATCCTCCCTAGCACAGAAAGGACAAATAGCTCATGTTAGTCAGAGTGGACAGACACAGGCTCTTGATCTTACCGGTCGCATTACTGCTGGTCGCCCTCGTTGTGGGGCTAAAGGCAAGCGGGTTGGCGTTCGCGTCGGCACCTATGGGCCATTTACCGCCTAAGGCTGCGCCGCAAACAGCGGGTACACCCCGCTATATCAACTATGCCGCCCCTAACGGTCTTGGAACCAGCGCCGGCGAGCCTTCTATAGGTGCCAACTGGAACACAGGTAAGGTGCTCTTCCAGTCGTATGTCCAGACGCTACGCGTGAGCTTCGATGATTGCAGTTCACCGTCTTCAGCAACCTGGGAAGATAAGAGCGTTCCCAACTCGGTCACCAGCCTCGACCCCATACTCTTCACCGACCACGATACAGGCCGAACCTTCGTCTCACAGCTTACAGGCGAGATGAGCCAATCGAACTTCACTGATAACGACGGCAACACTTACACCCCCAGCCAGGGCGGACCTATCAACTCGGGTGTGGACCACCAAACTATCGGTGGCGGCCCTTACGCCTCTGCTCCAATCACGGCAACCGCAACATATACTCACTCCGTATACTATTGCTCACAGGACGTGGGTACCGCCTTCTGCGCCCTTAGCCGCAATGGAGGTCTTACCTTCGATCCAGGGATTCCTATCTACACAGCGGCACAATGTGGAGGTCTGCACGGCCATGTGAAAGTTGGACCTGACGGCACCGTTTATGTACCCAACCGGCGTTGCAACTCTACCGGACCACTCACCTACAGCACCCAGGGTATCGCAGCCTCTACCGATAATGGGCTAACGTGGAACGTCTATTACATCGGTGCCCAGAATGGCGTCAATGCGGGTGGCGTTGACCCTTCCGTCGGCATCGGCTCCGGTGGGCGAGTCTATATGGGTCTCCAGAACAACGTGGTGGAAGGTGGTGTGACCAACTCGCCTCCCTATGCAGCTATTTCAGATGACCATGGCCAGACGTGGCACAATGTGCAGCGCATAGGGACGGAATTCGGCATCAAGAACGCCGTCTTCCCGGCAGTGGTGGCGGGAGACAATAACCGCGCTTCTTTCG